>DYCW01000276.1 GCA_019417865.1 Ruminococcus sp.
GCTGTTTGGTGAAAAAATACCCTTACCAGATAAAATTTGGTAAGGGTATTTTTTTCATTTGGACTTGAAAAATTGAGAAATCGCTTCCTTAGATTTTATAGCGAATGGGATGATTGATAAAGGAGAGTAGAACCCCCCTTTTTTATGATTCCCTCGTTTGCAGTTCTTTTTCCTCTTCTTCCGTTTCCACAGGATCCGTTTCTGTAAATTCTTCTTCTGGAATCCATGCCCGTCCGAAATTCACCTCACGAAACAGGGAAGCAAGACCTGTAATTTGTTTCAATCGCAGAATCTCATCTTTATCCATACCAAGATGCTTTGAAATCCAGGCATCGGATCTTCCTAAGTCATGTAATTCTCTCACAATGTTTCCCATAAGATCCACATCATGGGATCCTCTTGCTCTATTGTGTCGGATGGTACTTGCCATTCTCTGTGCCAGGGGCTTATCAATTACAGAAACAGGAAGCATGCCATTCTCACGTTCGTAAATGTCCTTATGCTCCAACATCACTCTGTAACGATGGAATCCATCGACAATTACGTACAAATCCTTCTTTGCGGAGTAATAGCAAACAACTGGCATAGTATATCCATCTTCTTTGATGCTATCATACAGCAGTTTTAATTCCGGCGGAGCAACTGCATTTGGATTATATGTATTCGGTACAATTTTTTCAATTGGCACCGCTTTTACATGATAGACGGGACTGATAAATTTCAATTATAACGCCTCCAGGCTTTTATATTTCCGTTTGATTCGTTGAATCCGTTCCTTTTGTTTCTTCGTTTCGGAAAATCCCATAGATTTACATGCATGATCATTTTTTAGGATACAGATACACATACGCTTCCAACTGGGAATTTCTTTTGTAGAGAGAATGTCATCCGTATCATCGGGAATGTTTCCTACAAATATAATTCTTGATTTTTTGTCATGTGTATAATTGGATACGCCGTTTCGTTTGATTGGATACCCCTTCTCCATTAACTCACAAATCGTTTCTTCTGAGAGTCCGCCTCCTGTTTCATGCCAGAATTTTATGGAGGTTGTGAATTTTTCAATATACCCTTTCCGCAGACGTTTTGGAAGGGTACTGAGCAGAAAGTTAGTATAGGACTTCCAGGTGTGCCCTTCGGGCAGTTTGATATTTCTGTATGCCATAGCCGTGGTTCTGCCATAGATTGCCGTAAAATTAGCCCCTTTTACCCGTCCCAGAAGCTTCACCCACATTTCTGGTTCCAGAACTCTGTATAAATGTAGACTATCTTTCGCATAATCATTAAATGGGGAAGCGACCCGCATTTGATCTGGCTTTAGACCCGCCTTATAGTATAAATCATAAAGGGAATTATACTCGTATCCAAATTTATAGTTTGCTGTCCATATATCATTTACAGTCCAATCATATAAGGGAGAACCGCACCAAACATCTTTAAACATTTTAGAAATCCAACAGGTTCCATGGTAGCCATATTTTTTATTGACAATTGCGTTATATCGCTGCAACGATTCCGATGCCCGAATGCCCAACAGACAAATTGTCTTTCCACCGCCATGCATTTCTTTATACCATCTGCCGAATTGTTTTGCAAGATTTTCCTGATGCATTTTATATTTATAGTAGTAGAAGGGATTATTCTTCAAGTTTATGACATAAGATTTATTTGGCATAGGTCTGACCCAGATGTCTTCTTTTGTATCATCCCACGGATACCAATACATTTCATAACTGCTGAGTGCTGTCCTTGTTGCCATAGGCAAGCAAACCCAATAGGGTTCAATCCAATCCAAGTTTTTTTCAAATGTGGATTCCACATAATTGGTTGTAACAGAATATTGTGCTTCGAAATCTTGATGAAATAGACCAATTTTTTTGCGGATATTATGTTCTTTCATGTAGTCTAGTACGAGATGAAATAAAAGTCCACTGTCTTTTCCGCCACTGAACGATACATAAATGTTTTCAAATTCTTGGAAAATATACTCCATTCGGTTTTGAAATGCTTCATATACATTTATATTCAGATAATGTCGTATCACTTCCAGCACCTACCTGTTACAATTATCATTTTTTGGAATCTTTCACGTCAAGGGACTATATTTTATTGAAACGCATATCAAAATTATAAAATCGATAAAAACACTCTTTTTTTCATTATACTACAATTTTCGACGTTTTTCAAGCTTTTTCCTGTTTTTATTACACTTATTTCCATGCCATGATTTCACAACGATCCGAAAACGCCAAAAAATGTCATGCTTTTCTCCTTGCCTATTTTTCTCGTACAGAAAGCTGAAATAAGATTCCTCCGATTAGGAAAAACACCGCCAGTGCACCGATCCCCAAATTTGCACTTCCTGTGAGCTGGGATACCATACTAATTGTAGTCGTTCCGATAAAGGAAGCCCCCTTGCCACAGATGTCCATCACTCCAAAATATTCCCCTGACTTTTCAGGTGGAATCATTTTTGCAAAATGACTGCGGGACAATGCTTGGATTCCGCCTTGAAACAGTCCTACCATAAATGCCAAAATCCAAAAATGCAGTTGATTTGTCATAAACATCGCAAAAATCGCAATACAAAAATAGGCTCCAATACAAATGGAAAGCAACCGCTTTGTGGAAAAGCGTTGGGAAAGCCGTCCCATCCCAATGGAACTTGGAAACGCTACGATTTGCGTCATCAAAAGAGCGAGCAAGAGTCCCGTGCTGTCCAATCCCAGTGCCGAACCGTAAACGGTTGCCATTTCAATGATGGTATAAACACCATCAATATAGAACAAAAAGGCAAATAAAAACAACAACACCTGTTTATTCGATGCCATTTCTTTTAAGGAATCCCACAAATTGCGAAACGTCGTTTGGATGCCAAAGCGGCTGTCCTTTGAGAAATGCGTCTGTTGATAAAAAGAAAGCAATGGAATTGCAGAAAGCATCCACCAGGCAGCGATTATCATAAACGAGATTGTCATTGCGGTTTCCGTATGGATTCCGAGGGTATCCGCTCCGAATACCAGAATAAGACACATAAAAAAGGGAATGCAGCTTCCAATATACCCCCATGCATAGCCTTGTGCCGAAAGGCGATGCATGCGAGGGATGGTAGTGATATCCGGCAACATGGCGTCATAAAAAATCAAACTGATAGAGTAGCCAACTTTTGCTACTGCAAATACCATTAAAAAAACAAGCCATTTCTGCGATAGCCCAAGACAGAAGCATCCTATCACACCAATCAAAATGGATAACAGAAATAAGGGCTTTTTTCTGCCCTTTTTATCGGAAACAGCCCCCCAAATGGGACCGGTTAGTGCAACCAGCAATGTGGAAATAGAAACCGCATATCCCCAGTAGGCAACGGAATGGGAGGAAGAAATCCCACTTCGTGCTGTCAGTGTGTTGAAATAGATGGGAAACAAGGTAGAAACAAGCAAGATAAAGGCAGAGTTTCCCACATCGTACAAAATCCAGCTGCGTTCTGGTTTTGTGAGTTTCCATTTCATTGCCGCTTCCGCTTCCTTCCCTTATATTGTGATCCGAATGTGTAGAAATACCAATTTCGCCAGGGCAATTTACCGGACAACGTATCCTGATATTCCATAATCATTGTAATGGCTTTCTCCTCTGCATGATGGTAAAGCTGATACAGTTTTTGGTTACTGTCAACACAGTTGGGATTTGGCTTCCGATTCATGACAAGCCCGTGCATCTCCTTATCGTTTCCTGTGGCTCTCAACAGTGCATAGATAAACTTTCGTTTCGGCGTGTGGGGTGCAATCAGAAGATGATTGTAAAAAATCATGGAATGCATGGCTTTCTGGATTTGCAGTACCTTTACACCAGGAAAAAAGTGCGATATCCTTTTTGAATTTGCGATACTTGGCTGAATATGATGGGTGAGAATTTGTGTGAGCGGATTTTTATGATCCTGGATAAGTAAAAACCGATCAAATTCTACCTCAATTTCTGCATGGCGTACACCGCTTTTTATGATTTTTTCATCAATATAGGCATGACATTCTCGATCCAATGCAAAGTGGCATAGAAAGCCGTAAAGATAAGCAAAATAGGCTTCTGGTCGTTCAGATTGACTGGCAATTTTACCGAAGCGGGAAAATACAGCATAGCCCGATTGATTGTGCATAGCGTAACCAATACGATTGATGCGGTTTGCAATCAGCGGACGATAATAGAATAATAGATCTGGACCGTGCAGTCCAATATCAAACAGATTTTTGTAAGGTTGGATTTGGGAGCGAAGTTTTTCCGGCAAACGGTGATAAACCTGTTGTCCGAAGCGAAAATGTGCATAGGTGGATGGCATGGGATTCTCCTTTTCTTGTATACTGGCGTCTGCATCAATATAAGTTATTATACGGATTTATATTGATATTATACCATTTTATTTGGTTCTCTATCTTCCTTTTTATGCTAGTTGTAGATTTTCTATATCATACAGCATGGAAATCTGTTTGAAAACACATATATCCCCTTTTCTTTTAAAAATATCTGATTCGTGCTTGACATTTTTGTTTCTGTATGATATAATATGTTGCAAGCAACATAAATAGGAAGGGAGAAAGAGATGGATCTGATTGATTTTAAAATTCTCAACACTGCGATTGAGCGTCTGCTCAATCAGGAACTGTCCGAATATGGGATTACCTATACCCAGGCAACCGTGATTGGTTACCTGAAACAGAATATCAACCAGGAAGTTTTTCAAAAGGACATTGAGTATCATCTGGGATTGACGCATTCCACAGTGAGTATTCTTTTAAATCGTATGGAAGAAAAAAATATGGTTTCTATTCAAAGCTGTTCTACAGACAGAAGATACAAGCGGGTAGTTCTGACGGAACATTCTATGGAGATTTCTGATACGATTCATAGGAAAATCCAGCAGATTACGGAAACGCTATTCGTTGGGATTTCCGATACCCGACAGCAGGAACTGAGTGAGACAATGAAACAGATCATTCAGAATATCCCATAATCAAAAAAGTGGCTGCAATATCGGCAGGCACTTTCTTCTTAACCAAATATGTTGCTAACAACATAAAGAAAGGATTTGTTCAATTTGAAAAGCAATGAAAAAATCTGGAATCGTAAATTTGTTCTTTTATTCATTACCAATCTCTTGATGATGGCAACATTTTATGCTTCTGTGCCCATTATTCCTGTGTACTGTCAGGAAATCGGAATCACTGGTTCCGCTATTGGTATCGTGCTGACCGCCATGTCTGTCACTACCGTTCTGTTCCGTCCGTTTGCCGGGTATATTCTGGACAGTTTTAACCGCTATCATGTTTATCTTCTCTTTCTGGCTTTATTCTGTCTGCCGTTTCTTGGATTTGCATGTATCAAACTCTTTGCAGTGCTCGTTATGATTCGCTTATATATGGGGGTTGTGTATTCTGTTTGCGGCAGTGCAACAATGACGCTTGCAGGAGATGTTCTGCCTCAGTCCAGGGTACAGCAGGGAATCAATCGGTTTGCTCTCACCATTTCGCTTGGCATGGCAGCGGGACCGTTTGTTGGCATTCAGGTACAGAACCACATGAGCAGCCGTGCTTCCTTTTTGACACTGTTTGTATTGACGGTAATTGCTCTCATCTGTGTTTCATTTTGTCATATTGACTATCCGAAGCCAGAGCGGAAGAAGTTTCGGTTCGCAGATGCGTTTTATAAACCGGCATTGCCATTCATGTGCAATATGATATTTATTATGATCCCATTTGGTGCTATGCTTGCGTATTCCTCCATGCTGGCACAGGAAAAAGGGCTTTCTTCTGTCACACCCTACTTTTATGTCAGCTTGGTTGCAGGGATGTTGCTTTCAAAACTTTCCACGCAGAAGTTAATTGATAGTGGAAAACATAAGCCATTGGTTTATGGTAGTCTGATTTTGCTCTTGCTTGCGATGGTAAGCTACTATTGGTTGTCTACTGCAATTCATCTGTTGCTTGTTGGATTTTTCTTGGGTATTGGCTATGGAATTCTGCAGCCGTTGTTTCAATCCTTTGTCACCGGAACCACGCCATCTCCAAAGCGTGGTGCGGCAAATGCCACATATCTGCTGTCATATGATATTGGAATTGGGATCGGTTCTTTGATGATGGGCTTCTTTCAGGATAGTATTGGGTTAAATACTGGATTTGCACTGACTGGAATCGCATACGTTGCTGCGGGTATGATTTATGTTGGATATACAGATCGATATTATAGAAAACTGATTTCATAAAATAATATGAATTTGATAGGAATGCATTTTATGGCTGCCAATTAGAAACTGTGTCGGCGAAAACACTACGCAGTTCGCCCTGTTTTCTTTTTACAGGATAGGGCGATTCTGCTGAGGAATGGGTTTCCCTGAAAGGATACATTTTATTCAAAATCAAATGGAAATCTTTTTGCTTTTCTTTTCCTCCTCACCATTGCTTTTTTACAAAAAAAACTTGAACTTGTGCAGTTTTTTCGCTATACTAAAAGAAGATGGAATTTCATTTGGATTTTTAGGAGGAATGGATATGCAAATAAGGAAAAGAACATCGAAAATGACCGCCGTGCTGTTGGCAGCCGCTGTCACCCTTAGTGCAGCGGTATCCCTGAAGGACTGGAATGCTGCCCCCGTCGCAGCAGCAGAGGATACAGTAAAAATTTTGGCGGTCGGTGACTCTATTACGGATGGCTTTATCAACGGCGACAATGGTTATCGAAAGTATTTTTGCTATGACTTGCAGCAGAACGGTATCACCAATTTTGATATGGTCGGTCCCAACAATGCTTGGTCAAATGAAGCAACCTATGATTGGAATGGTACAACGATTACCTACGATCCGCAACATGCTGGATATAGTGGTTTTGCCATTCAGAATATCGGCAATAGAACGGGGATTCAGGAAACAATTTTCAACAGCACGTATACAGACGGCGACCGCAGTGGTAATATGTTGGAAGCGTATGATCCGGACATTATTATGCTGCAAATTGGTACAAATGATATTCTGGATGCAAAGTTAGAGAAGGCGGATGCTCGTTTGGAAGAACTGGTGGACAAGATTTTACCGTATGTTTCTGAAACGGGTAAGGTGCTGTACCTCGCTTCCATTCCGGATATTGATGTTTCTCTTCGCTATGACTGGCTTGGAAATTATCAATATATCAAAGGTGGTGTTTCCTATGCAGAGGATCCAGTTACCTTTACTGCAAATGTACAGAAGGCACTGGATGACTATAACACAATTGTGAAAAACCTGGTTGCCAAAAAGCAGGCAGAGGGGGCACATATTCAGTTTTCTGATATCAATCGTGTTATTGATATCACAGCCGGTGATTTGGAAGACGGTGTGCATCCGAGCGAACAGGGCTATGCCAAAATGGGACAGCACTGGGCAAATTTGCTGACGGAAACCTATTTTAATGGT
>DYCW01000277.1 GCA_019417865.1 Ruminococcus sp.
CGTGATTGTTGCTGCATTCTTTTTTATCTATCGCTTTTTGTTCAGTGTGTCCTTAAAAGTCAAAAATGGATTGTTCCGTAGAATGTGGGATGCATATCAGACATCTGTTCAGTGGAAGGTTTCAAAGGAGGTCAGCAAATCATGATTGAAAAATTACAGCGAAAATTTGCACTTTCCCGACAGGGTGCAAAGGATTTGATAAAGGGAATTTTCGGGTGTATGCTGCAAAATATTGCATTTATGCTTCCGGTGGGACTGCTGTATTATCTGGTAGGAGATTTGCTGAATGGCGGTGTGTCTGGTGCAAAGGTATGGTTTTATGTGGTTGGTGTGATTGTTGCACTGCTTTTGATTTTTGGCATAACAAGATTCCAGTATAATGCAACATATCTCGCTACCTATGTGGAAACCGGAGTCAGAAGAATCACCCTTGCCGAAAAACTAAGGAAGATTCCGCTTTCTTTTTTTGGTAAGAAAGATCTTGCAGATCTGACTAGTACCATTATGGCAGATTGTACTACTTTGGAAACTGCTTTTTCCCATTTTATTCCGGAACTATTTGGTTCCATGATTTCTACTGTTCTAATTGCAGTTAGCCTATTTTTCTTTGATTGGCGTATGGCGTTTGCGGCATTGTGGGTTGTACCTATTGCCTTTGTCATGATTGTGCTTTCTGCGAAAGTGCAGGAAAAGCTGCATCAGAAATCAATGGATGCAAAAATGGCTTGTGCAGACGGCATGCAGGAATATATCGAGACATTGCAGGACTTAAAGGCGAACAATGCGGAGCAAAGCTATCTTGGCGGTTTGGAGAAAAAGGTGTGTGCTGTGGAGCATCGTGCGGTGATCAGTGAATTTGGTACAGCAGTATTTGTCGTTTCTGCAACAATGGTTTTAAAACTTGGCATTGCTTCTGTTGCACTTGCCGGTGCGGTATTGCTGATGGATGGTTCTCTGGATGTTCTGACATTTTTTATGTTTTTATTGGTTGCGTCAAGATTATATGACCCGTTGCAGGGTGCATTGCAGAATTTGGCTGCGGTCATCTCGACAAAAACCAATGTGGCAAGAATGAATGAAATTCTGGATCATCCAGTACAGACAGGAACCAGTCAACTTACAAATCATGGTTGTGATATTGTGTTTTCGGGTGTTGGATTTTCCTATAACAGTGGGGAAAGCGTACTGAAAAATGTATCTTTTACTGCAAAGCAAGGAGAAGTGACAGCTTTAGTGGGACCTTCCGGCGGGGGAAAGACGACGGTTTCCAGATTGGCTGCAAGATTTTGGGATGCCAGCAAGGGAACGATTACTGTTGGCGGCATGAACATTTCTAAAATTGATCCGGAATCCCTGTTATCGCTATATTCCATTGTTTTCCAGGATGTGACCCTGTTTAATAATACAATTTTAGAAAACATTCGCCTCGGCAGAAAAGATGCAACAGATGAAGAAGTGCTTGCAGCAGCAAAGCTTGCAAATTGCGATGAATTTGCATTAAAGCTGTCGAATGGATATCATACCGATATTGGTGAGAATGGCTGTGCATTGTCAGGCGGAGAGCGTCAGCGAATTTCCATTGCAAGAGCTTTTCTAAAAAATGCACCAATTATTTTATTGGATGAAGCGACCGCCTCTCTTGATGTGGAAAATGAAACGCTGATTCAGACAGCGTTGTCTCGATTGATTCAGAACAAGACAGTATTGATGATTGCTCACAGAATGCGGACGGTTGCAGGTGCGGATAAAATTGTTGTATTAAAAGATGGAGAAGTTGCTGAAGAGGGGACACCGAAGGAATTGCTGAAAAAGAATGGTGTTTTCCGGCATATGGCTGATTTGCAGATGGAAAGTGCAGCATGGGAACTGAATTAAAGGATAATGAAAACTGCAAGTAGAGAATACTACCAAGAGGGTGAAAGCATATGACAGAAGCAATACGGGGCATTCTGATTCCGTTTTTAGGAACATCTCTGGGTGCAGCTTGTGTATTCCTGATGAAACAATCGCTGCACATTTCTGTGCAGCGTGCATTAACTGGTTTTGCAGCAGGTGTTATGACCGCTGCATCCGTGTGGAGCTTGCTGATTCCGGCAATTGAGCAGTCAGCATCTATGGGAAAGCTATCCTTTCTGCCAGCGGCAATGGGATTTCTGATCGGTATGGCATTTCTGTTATTGCTTGATCATATCATACCCCATTTGCATATGAACAGCGAACAGGCAGAAGGTCCAAGGAGTCATTTACAGAAGTCGACTATGCTGGTGCTTGCTGTGACATTGCATAATATTCCAGAGGGCATGGCGGTTGGTGTGGTTTATGCAGGAATGCTTTATGGAAATACAGAAGTTTCGGCAGCAGGTGCATTGGCACTTTCCATTGGAATTGCCATTCAGAACTTTCCGGAGGGAGCCATCATATCTATGCCGCTGCAGGCAGAAGATGTGAAAAAATCAAGGGCATTTTTCTATGGCGTGCTGTCGGGTGTAGCCGAACCAATTGGTGCTGTGCTGACGATTCTTGCAGCAGGTCTGGTAGTACCATTGCTGCCGTATCTGCTTAGCTTTGCGGCTGGTGCTATGATTTATGTTGTTGTAGAGGAATTGATTCCTGAAATGTCTACTGGAAAGCATTCCAATATTGGAACAATTTCATTTGCAGTTGGATTTGTGGGCATGATGATATTGGATGTGGCATTAGGAGGATAAAAATAAGCGGTTCAGACTTTCTTGGTTTCATTATATATAAAAATCTAAAATCACTAAAAGTTATAAAATAAAAATAAATATATCATTTATGTTATAAATATTTTTTAAAATACGATAATAAATAATTGAGCAATGTCGTGATGAACAATAATACAAATAGGTGAATAGAATGGAATAAGGGGGAACCGTTATGCGAAAAGAATGTGCTTTTAGGGATTCTGTCGATCATTACCTGAAAGAATATCGGGAAATTTTGAGTCGAATGATACAAGGAATGCGGGAAGCAGAGTTGACCGATAGTATCTCTCATAACTTTATTGTACAGATGATTCCACACCACAGAGCGGCGATTGAAATGTCTGAAAGTATTCTAAAATATACAAGCAATGAACCATTAAAAAATATTGCAGAAAAAATTATTTTAGAGCAGACAAAAAGTATCGAAAATATGTTGGAAATAAAATGTCACTGTGAAAAAGTAGTAAATTCCTGTGAAGAAATAAATATCTATCAATGCAGAACAAAACAAATTTTGCAAACTATGTTCTCAGAAATGGAAAGGGCATATTCAGATAATCGGATCGATTGTGACTTTATGCGTGAAATGATTCCGCATCATTTCGGTGCAGTAAGAATGTCCAAAAATGCACTTGGCTTTCCTATTTGTTCCGATTTAAAACCAATATTAGATGCAATTATAACTTCACAGGAAAAAGGAATTTGTCAAATGCAGAAACTTTTATCCTGCTTGCATTGCAAAATGTAGGAATCCAGAAGAATCAGACCGGAATCTTCATGAACGGAGATTCCGGTTTTTTGTTTAGATGGTAGTAAGAAAAAACATCAAAAATGTGGTGCGTTTGCAAGATGCAACGGAAAGTAGCAGACTTTTTATGCTATGTAAACACCTGATGGTGGTGGCTATTCTTATGCTGTGGTAAAATCTATGCATAAGATCTTTGCATTGAAAATGGGAGGTACAAGATGACAGCAGGAAAGGAAGTCGTTATTTCAGCAAGATCCCTGAAAAAAGTGTTTTGTATGGGGGAAACTGTGCAGACTGTTTTTGAGAACGTAAATCTCGATATTTACCGTGGAGACTTTACCATTCTTATGGGAGCATCCGGTGCTGGCAAATCCACATTGATGTATGCACTTTCTGGAATGGACAGACCGACATCAGGCAGGATTACCTTTTCGGGAAAAGAAATTACAAATTGTACAGATGATCAGCTGGCTGTTTTCAGAAGAAAAAATTGCGGATTTGTTTTCCAGCAGATCTATCTGTTGGAAAACATGAGCTTGATGGACAACGTTCTTACTGCAGGAGCACTTTGTAATAATAGCAAAAAAGAGGTGGTAGAGCGGGCAAGGGAATTATTTGAACTGGTTCATATTCCTGAAATTACACAAAGAAAATTTTCCACACAGGTATCCGGCGGCGAGGCACAAAGAGTCGGCATTGTTAGAGCGATTATTAACAAACCGGCGGTTGTTTTTGCGGACGAACCAACAGGTGCATTGAATTCAGGCAATGCAGATTATGATTTACTTTATCATAAGTATTGGCTTGACGTTGCCGATTAAAAAAATATCGGCATATACTTTAATAAAAGAATAACGGAGGCGGAAAAATGGATTTTGGTGACAGATTAAAACAAATCAGAATGAACAACGGTTGGTCACAGGAGCAGCTTGCCGAGAAGATCGGCGTATCTAGACAGGCGATTACCAAGTGGGAGACAAAAAAGGGACTGCCAGATATGGAAAATATGGTGATTCTTGCAGAAATCTTTAATCTCACATTAGATGAGCTGGTATTGCAGGAAGTAAAACAGAAGGAAAATAGGGCGACGCTTTATGAGAGCGAAACGGTTTATGATATTGATGGTGACAGGCATTTTGATATTCATATGGGCAGTGCAAGGAAGATTGTTCTTCGTTCCGGAGAGGATGAAAAAATCCATATCAAGCTGCAATCCGAGTGCTTAGAAAACCTAGGTTCGCTTTATAAAATTAAGCTGGATGAAAACAAAAAGAAATTAGATATTGACTGTATAAAAAAGAAAGGCATCAGCCGTTATGAGACAGAAGCATCTGTTGATGTCCGGATCACATTTCCAAAAGACGGAACCCGTCATTGTGAGCTGGAAGCATCAACAAAGGAATTACATATAGAAAATATGCAGTTAGAACGTCTGGAATATGATGGTGCTGCGGACAGTGTTTTTGTAAGAGATTTCATCGGAAGTCTGGAACTTACGGGAAAGACGGACTATGATATTATAGTGGAAGGCGTATGTACACAATTGGATGTCAATCAATGGCGTGCCAAAACTGTTGTCCATTTAACGGATGCAAATAAGTACAAAATCCTGAACAAGGGTCGGAAATGCAGTGTTTATTATCAGAAGGATGGTATAATATATGAAGAACCGTTTCATGATGACGGGGCATATATTCTTAGTATTTCTGGTATCTGTTCGGAATTGATAATTGATTATGTTCATCCCTGTACAGATCGTAATCAGACCATCTAAAAATAAAGAATGGAACTGCTCCCTTTTATTAGAAAAATTGGTATAATAAAAGCATACCAAAGAAAAGTCTAATAGAAGGGGACATCAGGTATTTTTGCTGGTTGCTTTTTTCTTTCATATTGGAGAGTTCTCTTATTATAAAAGCAGTTTTATTCGATTGCAAGGGCGTTCAAGAATGCTGCAACATTTTTGATTTCTGTTAATATAGTTTTATCTTCTGAGGCAGGAACGAGATCTGTATTGTGGCTGCAAATCAATGGAGAAACTTGCTGTACATTCATATAATGCAGCAGGCAAACCGCCGTATCATATGCTTTTTGTGGCTTACCACTCCCGCCGCCAACCAGCAACACAGCCCCCTTTTTGGGTTTGAGCGGCAGCATTTCATGACGGAAATACTTTGCTGAAAAATACAATTGCAGTCGGCTGCCCAAATCCAGTAGTTTTCCGGTCAGCTCTGAAAAATAGATGGGAGATGCAATGACAACATTGTCACAAGTCTGAAGAAATGAGTGAATTTCCTGCATGTCGTCCTTTATGATGCAGTAAGGTTGTTCCCGGCATTTTCGGCAGTCGATGCAAGGGGAGATATCCGCTGTGTAGGCGTTGACAATTTTACATTGCCCGTATAGTTGTTCTATCAGATTTTGAATTAAAAATGCAGTATCCCCGTTTTTTCTTGGAGACCCGTTGAAAATAATCGTTTGCATGGTCATCACTCTCCGTTTTTATTATAGTTCATGTTATAATAAACATGCATTTATTGTAACATAAAAATACTAAAAAATTATAAATTAAAAATAATTATATAGAAACTGATGGGCTATTTTCTGT
>DYCW01000278.1 GCA_019417865.1 Ruminococcus sp.
TGGATCGTCTGGCAATGGTGATGCTGCAAGCAGAAAGCCTGCGAGATGTCGTTGCCTTCCCGAAGGTACAGAATGCAAGCGAATTGATGAGCGAATGTCCGTCTCCAGTTGATACAGAGAGCCTGGATGTACTGGGCATTCAGGTAAAGGAAACGCCGCAGGCTGATTGAGGTCACAGGTGAACCGCGTAGCGGATTCGTCGGATGATTCGAAAAAGTATTTCTGCATTTTCTCTCCAACAAACGGAACGCATATTAAATCATTTTATCACAAAAACACCGGTTTCACGCAACCTTGTGAAACCGGTGTTTTATTATCCATTCCGAACGTATTCATAGGGGTCTATATAGCTTCCGCCCTTTTTTACTTCAAAGTGCAGATGCGACTCCATTTTGCTTTCCATATCTGCCGTATCACCAATGACGCCGATGGTTTGTCCGCTTTCTACCGTTTCCCCCTCCTGCAATTCCAGACTAGGAGACAAATTACAGTATCGACTTACAATGCCGTTTTCATGATCGACAGAAACACAAATGCCCCACAACGGATCATTTACAACTTCTACCACCGTACCGTTATCAATGGCACGTACAGATGCTCCGGTTTCTGCCAGAATATCCACACCATTGTGCGTCTGCCATGTACCGGTTGTTTCGGATTTGACCAGTTCATTGTTACTGAATGGCTGTGCCACTTCTCCATCCACTGGCATCACCAGCACATGCGAAATCGTCTCTTCAGACGCTGGGGGTTCTTCTGATTCTGCCTCTGGCAGAGGTTCGGGTTCCGTTTCTGCTGCCTCTGTTTCTACAACCGTTGTTTCCTCTGGCACATCCGTTTTCACACCTACAACGGCGTTATACTCAGGCTGCGTCGTTGTTACCTTGTCATAGGCTTGTGCAAGAAAATTCGTCGTGGGCTGAGTCATCTCTACAATTTGAGACATCCCTTCTTCCATGGCTTCATTTGCCTCATTTGTCACCTGATAGGCATATACACACGCTGCACCAATCATCAGGATACTAATGCCAATAGCAGTATAAAAGCCTTTGTACTTTCCTGCCTGCTTTTCTGTTGTGCTTGCTTTTTTCACACGCAACACCTCCGTCCTTATTGTGTACGAGACGGAGGAATTTATACATGAGGATAGAAAGAATTTGGATGGTGCAAAATTCGCTCAGCTGTAAAGAAAACAATTCTTACCTTTTAAATTCCAATATCTCACAGTTTCCGATCCCGTAACCTGCATATTGTTCATTGGTCATATCGTAAAAATACGACCGCACCACTCTTGCAATGCCATTATGAGCAACCAATAGATAAGTTTTTTCCTGCTGCATCAGTTCATCCAGCAAGTTATAGATACGCTGTGCCAGTTGCAGCATAGATTCTCCGCCCTCATAACGGTCTGCAAACTGCATCTTCGCCTGACGAAATGCAGCACCATCTCTTGCTGTGGATTCGTATTTGCCAAAGTTCTGTTCTCGTAGGCGTGGTTCTTCCATTGCCGGTAAACCGGTAATCTCTGCAATATGCTTTGCGGTATCCGCCGCCCGCATCAGTGGAGAATATAAAATGGCATCTATGGCATACTGCCGCTCCAAAATCAAATTGCCGACTGCAATTGCCTGCTGATGTCCAAGGTCTGTTAGTGCAATGTCTGTCGAACCGCAGATTTTATTTTCTACATTCCAGATGGTCTGTCCATGACGGACAAAATAAACATGTGGCATAAGATATGTGTTCCTCTCTTTCTAAAGCAATGGATACAGCACCTTCATTTTCCCAATATCTGTTCGATTGCTTCTATCTCCGCTTGCACCAATTTTGGCTGCTGCACCATCTCCAATGCATCCTGCACCTGCTCCGGCTTCGAGGCACCAATGAGCACACTGGTTACTGCCGGCTGCCGCAAAATCCAATGCATCGCCAACTGTGCCAGCTTTTGTCCTCTATTCTGTGCAAATGCCTGTAGCTGCTGTAACATCGCAAGCCGCTCTGCTGTCAACTGCTCCGCCTTCAAAAAGCGTCCATCTGTCCGAATCCGGCTGTCTTCCGGAATCGTTCCATGCAAATAGCGATCTGTCAGCAGTCCCTGTGCCAACGGACTGAATACAATCAACCCCTTTCCAGTCTCCTGACAAGCAGTTAGCATCCCATTTTGCTCTATGATACGGTCTAACATGGAATACCGATTCTGGTTGATCACAAACGGGCAGTGCAGCTTCTCCAAAATGACACACGCCTTCCGCATCATTTCCCCGTCATAGTTGGACAAGCCCACATATAATGCTTTTCCACTCTGCACCGCCTGGGCCAGTGCACCCATGGTCTCTTCCAAAGGTGTTTCCGGGTCTGGACGATGGTGGTAGAAAATGTCCACATAATCCAACCCCATACGATGCAAACTCTGGTCAAGACTGGCAAGAAGATATTTTCGACTGCCCCAGTTGCCGTAAGGACCTTCCCACATATCATATCCTGCTTTGGTGCTAATGATGAGTTCATCCCGATGCCCTGCAAAAGTGGTTTTTAGGATCTGCCCAAAGTTACGTTCTGCGGCACCTGCCGGCGGACCGTAATTATTGGCAAGGTCAAAATGCGTGATGCCGCCATCAAATGCAGCCCGGCAAATCGCTTCCATGTGTGAAAAATTGTTGGTATCTCCGAAATTGTGCCATAACCCCAGAGAAACTTCCGGCAGCTTCAAACCACTGTTTCCACAGCGATTGTACTGCATATTCGCATAGCGTTCTGAATTTGGTATATTCATAGTAATTCCTTTCTATTAATGATTCCCATCAAGCAGATGTATTTGATTTCCACTGCTGCATTCGGTTGCAGCAATCGACATACAGTGCCACACACACGTAATTCTGCAAGTCCTGTTCATCCAGTCCTCGGAATGCATATAGTTCATCCCAAAGTAAAGTGCTACCCTCTACCATAAATTCTCCCGTTGTCAACTCCACTCCAACAAATATCCGTGAAACTTCACCGCCCCACAAATCAGGGGCATCCCGATTTTCGGACTGATAGAGATAGGTACCTGCACCGGCATTCTCCAGAAAAAATGCTCTCGGAATTGTTTTTTCCCCAGCTGGAATTTTTTCCGCAGAATGCAAATTCATGGTCACATTATCAGAAATGACTCTGCGGGCATGTTCATCGAATCTCTCTGTCAAAACAAACTTATCCTGCAAATAATGCAGCAATTCCATTCCGGATTTCCGGTTTGGATGCAATTGATCTTTATATTGTATCCAAATTTGTTGCCATGTTTTCAAATCTGCCTGCGTTGGTTTCTTTGTAATCATTATTTCTTGTTCTCCTATTCCTTCCACGGTCGCTTTTTTCCCAGCCAGCCTTGTTCTTTCCAATATGCCATATCTGCGGAATTCCACCCATGCTGCTGTACCATCCGCATCACAGAAAAGAATAATCTTGTTTTCAGAGAAGGTTTCACGTTTCCAGCATGCCGTTGTATATTTTGTTGCAGCTTCTGCACATGTTTTGTAATCGCTGCCTTCTTTTTTGGTTTTACACCATCCCAGTTCACAGCTGCGACAGCCACACCATACGAATAGCATTTTCCAATGCCCCAGAAAAAGAAGCTATGCCGCATATCCTTACAAGCGGAACGCATACCAGCACCAGCGGCTGTTGTGATACAAACCGCCTGTTTTCGGAACATGGAGGCTTCTGGACGATGCACCATCCAGCGGTATCCATAGTGATCTAACAATGCTTTCATCGAACCCGTCACATGATACACATAGACCGGGGACGTCAAAATCAAGAGATCTGCCTGGTCGATGGCATCTGTAATCGGCTGCATGGCAGTAACATGCGGACATTTTTGTTCTGATTCGCTGAAACACATGGTGCACCCACAGCAGAAATGCGGCATATCCCTCGGCAAAAAGAATTCTGTCATTTCGGTTTCTGTCCCCAGCTGTTCTGCCAGCATCCGCCCGATATGATAGGTAGAACCCTTATGATTCTGTCCGTGCAGCAATACTATTTTCATGTACATGTCCTCCCTCACGATTTTATAGCCATTGGATCTCTAATGCCTGCAAGCGTTTCGGCACGGCTCGATACGGATTTTGTACCGGATAGCCCAGCATCAATGTGCCATAGACATTGCAGTCCACCGGCAGCTGCAAACAGGTACGACACGCCGGAATCTGATTCAAAAACCGAGTCAAATAGCCGCCCCAGCAAGTCCCAATCCCATTTGCCTGTAACATCAGCTCCACAGTTGTCAACGCAATGGCAGTATCCTGACTGGGATTCAAGGCTGTTTTTTTACAGTATCCGATTAACAGAACGGCATTTTCTCCCATAACAGGATTGTTATTTCTGGCATATTCCAACGGAATTTCTGGAGAACATCCTGTTTCGGCACAGAACTGCAAAATCGCCTGCATGATTTCCTGCTGCTTTTCTGCATCCTGCAATATGATCCATTTTGTAGGATGTTCATTTTTGGCACTGGGTGCCAGCATAGCGGTCTGTAATGCCTGCTGCAACCGTTCTGGCGGAACCGGACGCTTTTGAAATTTGCGGTAAGAACGCCGCTGCATCATTAGTTGTTGGACAATCTCCGGTGTATACTCTGATAATGGAGTAACGGCATCCGAAACAGCAGACGCTCCATCAAAGGTAATGGCACCTTGCGGACAAATTGCAGCACAATGCATACAGGCAATGCAAGCTTTGTCATTGCATCTTACCTGTTTATCGGCGTTCATTTCTAATACGGTAAAGGGACAGACTGCAATACATTGTCCACAACTGGTACAAATCGCATCTTCTATGGTAATCATATCATTTTCTCCTGTTCTGCTTACCCTAACAATAGAAAAAAACGCCGCTCTGTTCTAGAAGAAAATATTGCAACATGAAATTCTCTAAAAACAGAGCGGCAGATTTCTCAACCTTACAATTTTACTGGATTCAAAATGTCATGTTAATCCAGCTTTTGAAATTCCTTTGGAATTGCCGTATCAATGATTTCCCGAATTTTGTCCATGTTCCAGACACCATATTCACCTGTCATAGCATATGGGATTCCATGTGCATTTGCCAGTTCTTCCGTGTAATCCTTGTACGCAATCAGACGCAGATTCGTTAGCGAACCATCATCATACTGTGTAATAATCGGACGTACCTGCACATTCTCCACGGTTACCTGTGCGGTCGCATCATCATAGACCAATTCAAAGTCTGCTACTTCGCCGATGATGTTGATGTTAAACGTCTGGGCAGAAACAAAATTTCCAAGTGCATAGAACACAAAGCCCTCTGTGCCGTCTGAACGTGTCACATATTCCATCGTCTGCGGGACATGCGGATGGTTGCCAATGATGACATCTGCACCCCATTCTATCATGTTCTGTGCCTGTGCCTTCACACCATCTGTCACTTCAAAGGTATCCTCTACCCCCCAATGTGCAGAGACAATGACAATATCCGCAAGTGCATTTGCCTGTTCAATCTGCTCCTGAATCACATCCTCCTGTGAAGTCAAAATAATCTGAATTGGCGAATCCTCCGGTACGGTATACCCATTGATATTCTCGGTATAGGCAAGAAATGCTACTTTCAGTCCGTTAAATTCCTTCACACGGATATTTTCCATATCAGCGGTGTCCCGATAGACCCCGTAGGTCAGCAAATCCGGATACTTACGCTGCATCTCGTCCCAATAATCAAGGCTGGCGGACAATCCATCAATCCCCTTGTCCAGCAAGTGATTATTGCTCATAGAAACGACATTGAAACCGGCATTCATCAGGGCGTCACCAACCTCCGGCGGAGAATTGAAGTTAAAATTGCTGCCGCTGATTTCAAAGCTCGGGTCACCACAGATAATGGTCTCCTGATTAACAATTCGCAAATCTGCACCCGTGCCGGTAATCAAATCCGTAATGCCGTCATAAACATAGTCGAAGTTATATTCTTCGCCGTTTTCTGCCTGTGCAGCGGCACTGTTATAGACAGACGTCTGCACCAGATTGTCCCCGACTGCCACAACATGCACCCGATCCCCCTTTTCCGGCTCGGTTGCAGCTTCTGTCGTGGCTTCTGTGCTGGCAGGTTCAGTGGTATGTACGGGATCCGTTGGAGCATTTGCCTGTATCACGCCGCTTTCTTTTGAAATGGAGCGGCAGTTGCTGCAACGAACGCAAACAAACACAATCAACAATATGAGAGCGAGCAGAATCAGAACAGCATTTCTACGACGGCGATAGCCAAGCCCTTTTTTCTTTTTGGGTTTGCGGTTCTGAGGCGGCTGCGGCTGTGGGGGACGCTGCTGAGGCGGTCGTTGCGGCGGTCTTTTCTGTCCAGAAGAACGGGCAGAAATCGGTCGTTGTGGGGAATACTGATTTTCCATTTTTACATCCTCATTTCTTTTCTTTTTTCTGTTTTGACAGAAGGAGAGTTACTTTGTGGCGGTCAGTAGCTGACATATATCACTGTGTTATGACTACACGCAGAAACCCTTCATAACTACTTTCCAAATCGGTTTTTAGTCCTACAGGATTTCCAAGTCGCATATTCGGATCATAAACAAAGCAATAAAGCCTTTTGCAATTTGGATGTTTTTGATATTTCTGAATATCAATGATAAGTTCTTCTCCCAGACTCTTTGGTGTCATAGAATTTCTTGTCATCTTAACTTCAACAACAGTATCAATATCCATAATTAAGAAATCCATTCTTGCAGAACCACCTGCATAGGACGGTGTCCATTCTTCTGCTCGTACATCATCAAAATCAACTTTAAATAAAGCATGAAGTAAATCCTGCACATCATATTCGTCGTTAATTATAAGCGTATTTCTTTTATTATGTCGATGTTCTAATTGACTAGCAATAATACGAAATCTATGTAATATTTTCTCTATTCTTTCACTAGGAGTAACAACATCAGTATCCTCTGAAATCAGTAGAATCATTTCAAGTTTTTCAGCAATTTTAAATAATTCGGGACGAAAATCAAATTCTTGTCCAACAGCTGCTATCTTTCCTTCACTTTGAATATCTTTACTGAAATTTTCATCTATCACACTATATTTGGCTATCATCTCATCATATAACTTTTTTGATCCATTTTTGCTGGTATGATTTTTACAACGTTCAATATCTGAT
>DYCW01000279.1 GCA_019417865.1 Ruminococcus sp.
GTACTGCAAAATGGTCTGGACAGCGGGGCGTATAACCTGGACAAGGTCAACGATTTTGTCAAGGAATTTACCATTTCCCTGTCAGATGGCAGAATTGAAGAAAACATCGAAAGCTTTTCCGATCGGACGCAGACATTATTTGCACGGTGGCAGAATGGAACGGCTTCCCAGAAAGATGTGTTCCAGTCAGTCATCAACGACCTGTCCACAATGATCAATCAGCAGGAAGCTTTGACGCTGGCTTCTACTGTTTGGAGCGCATTGGGCGAAGACAACGCCATGCAGGTCATTATGTCATTGAACAATGTCAGCGGCACCTACAATGACGTAAAAGGCACGATGGAATCCATCCATGATATTCGCTATGCGGATATTGGCACTTCCTTTGAACAATTGAAACGCAGTGCCAGCGGTCTGCTGACCGAAACACTGACACCAGCAGTTATGAGTTTGAACGGGCTGCTTTCTGCTGGCTTGGAGAGCCTGACGGCATTTGCATCCGAACATGCGGCACTGGCACAGGGGATGGCGGTTGCTGCTACGGCTGCTGGTGTCCTGACGGTTGGCTTGATTGCGGTTTCCGGTGCAATCGGTGTGGTAAAAACAGCACTGGATGCTCTGAATGTTTCCTCTGGCGGGGTGTTGAAAATCATCGGACTGGTGGTTACGGGTGTTTCGGCATTGATTGGCATATTTGCGGGACTGCATGCAGCGATGGCAGATGATGAAGTGGAAGTGGCGGACTATGCTGGAACCCTGTCGGAATGCCGGACAGAAATCGAACAGACGGAACTTGCCCTTTCCAAAGCAAAGGAACGATATGGAGAAAATTCCGCTACGGTAAAGTCGCTGGAATCCGATTTGGAATTGCTGCATGCCCAATATGAAAAGGGTGGCGGCGAACTGGGAGAGATGCAGCAGCGTGTCGATGAGACCGCAGAATCATTCCGCCAAATGGCACAGGCACAGCAGGAAACGATGGACAGCATTGACCAGACGGAAATTTCCGGTTTGCAAGCGGTTTCCATGTTGGAAGCGTTGTCGCAAAAGTCCGAACTGACATCAGCAGATTTGGACGCAATGGGCAAGTATGCGGATTATTTGAATGATACGTTCCAATGTAACATTGTCGTGGACTATGATACGGGAGCATTGACAGGGTTTGATCCGGAAAATATCGTCAGTCAAATTCGTTCCATGCAGGATGCTGCCCGATCAGAAGAGGCAATGTCCTATATCACTGGTTCCGATTTCACAAATGCTTACTTGGATGCGGCAAGCGAGTACGTTGCATCCGAACAAAAACTGCGGTACATGCGGATAGAATACGAACAGTTGTTGAAAACTGGTCGGGAAGATTTTAATGGTGACATACATTATGCGGATGATCACCGTGTAGCAGAATTAGGGAAACACTGATTAAATCTTCCCATTGAGCCACGAATATGGTATAATAGA
>DYCW01000028.1 GCA_019417865.1 Ruminococcus sp.
ATTATGAAGTGCTGGGGCTGCAAAAAGGAGCTTCTGAGGAGGAAATTAAGAAGGCCTTTAAGAGCATGGCAAGAAAATACCATCCGGATCTCCATCCGGGGGATAAAGAGGCAGAGGCAAAATTCAAAGAGGTCAATGAGGCATATGGTGTCTTGTCTGACTCGGAAAAACGTGCAAGATATGACCAGTTCGGTCATGCTGGTGTCGATCCGAATTTTGGTGGAGCAGGCGGTGCCGATGGGTTCGGCGGCTTTGGCGATGTGGGTGACATCTTTGAGAGTATCTTCGGCGGTTTTGGCGGTTTTGGTGGTGGCGGCAGAAGTGCCGCATCCAATGCCAACGCACCGAGACGAGGTGGTGACATTCACACCGATGTTCGCATTAGCTTTATGGAAGCTTGTCAGGGCGTGAAAAAAACAATTAGCTTTGCCCATATGGATGCGTGTCCGCAGTGTCATGGAACGGGTGCGGACAGCAATACCACTAAGCAGACTTGTCCGGAGTGTAATGGTCGAGGCAGTGTCAAGACCAATCAGCGGACACCGTTTGGTGTCATTTCCAGTACGAGAACGTGCAGCCGTTGCGGCGGACGGGGTGAGATTGTCACCAATCCATGCAGTAAGTGCAAGGGCAGCGGACGCATTCGCAATACGGCGAATTTGGAGCTGAACATTCCGGCAGGGATTGATGATGGTGAGACAATTCGGATCAGCGGCAAAGGGGATGCAGGTGTCAACGGCGGATCGGCAGGAGATGCTTATGTAACCATACAAATGCAGTCCCATCCGCTGTTTGAACGGGACGGCAGCGATATCTACTGTGACATCCCGATTACCTATGCACAGGCAGTTCTGGGTGCAGAAATCACTGTGCCAACCATTGATGGCGATGTCGAGTATGAAATTCCAGAGGGAACACAGAGCGGTACGAAGTTCCGGCTGCGTGGCAAGGGCGTGAAAATGCTGCGGCGTGATACACGGGGTGACCAGTATGTGACGGTCAGTGTAGAGGTGCCGAAGAAGCTGACGAAGAGGCAGAAGGATTTGCTGCGTGATTTTGATGATTCTCTGGATGAGAAGAATCACAGCAAACGGGAGGGCTTTTTTGATAAGCTGAGTAAGCTGAAACGGAAATGAAGGAACCGGTTTTCCTGAAGGCTGGTCAGGGAAATATGATAAAAGAATAACATTCTCAATAGTCGCTTTGATTTTGATCAGAGCGGCTATTTTTATTGACTTTTCGTGCGTTTCATGATATTATAAATATAGCAAAATAAATTTGAAAAAAAGGAGAACGTGCATATGACGTTATTGGAACTGGAAACGCTTTTAGGGGTAACATTTCCAAAGAAATGGCATGCTATTTATGCGACGGGTGCTATGGAGTGGATGACGTTGGATGCGGATGAATTTCGTGCAAATCGAGATGCGTATATCTATCATCCAAATGCATTCCTTATGATAGAAGGGGATTGTGAACCTTTGTTTTTTGACGAAATTTCGGAATGGTTGGAAGAGTTGAAAGAATGGATTTCGTGGAAAGAAGAGGACGAAGAGGTAACTTTAAAGAGCAATATCAAATTGATTCCATTTGCACAAACAGGTGCAGGAGATTTGTATTGTTTTTTCTATCAAGAGGAGAAAGAAGAACCGGAAATCGTGTTGTATTTGCATGATGATTATGATACACCGGATATTATTGCAGATTCCTTTGAATCGTTTTTATATATTGTGATGTTGCAGGCTGCATTTTGTGGAGAAGACATCCATGGGGCTGCTTGGAAAGCACATATGCAGCTGCTGGAGGATCAATATAAAAACAAGATATATGGAAAGAGCGATGAGGAATTGGCAGCAGAATATGAAGCCTTACCAGTAAAAAAAGTAGACATTTGGCAGTCAGTATCCCAATAAAGAAAGTCGATGAGGTTTGAAAAATCATTTCCAGAACCTTGACATTTCCCTTTGTTTCGTTTATAATAAAAAAGATATCATGCACCTTTTGTGCAAAAAAATATAGAAATGAGGAAATTGTAATGCTGACCAATCAGGAAAAAAGCATGGATAAAATTGTAGACCTTTGCAAGTCCAGAGGTTTTGTATATGCCGGTTCGGAAATCTACGGTGGACTTGCCAATACATGGGATTATGGCCCGCTCGGCGTGGAACTGAAAAACAATATCAAAAAGGCATGGTGGCAGAAGTTCGTGCAGGAATGCCCGTATAATGTTGGTCTGGACAGTGCCATTCTGATGAATCCGCAGACTTGGGTGGCTTCTGGTCATCTGGGTGGCTTCTCGGATCCGTTGATGGACTGCAAAGCCTGCAAAACCCGACACAGAGCAGATAATTTGATTGAGGATTTTGACGGCACGAATCCGGCAGGCTGGTCGAATGAACAGATGATGAACTACATTCGGGAAAAGCAGATTCCGTGTCCGAACTGCGGCAAGTGTGATTTTACTGATATTCGGCAGTTTAACCTGATGTTCAAGACGTTTCAGGGTGTCACAGAGGATTCCAAGTCAGAGCTTTATCTCCGTCCGGAAACGGCACAGGGTATTTTTGTAGACTTTGCCAATATCCAGAGAACCTCTCGGAAAAAGGTACCGTTCGGTGTCGCACAGATCGGAAAGTCCTTCCGGAATGAAATTACACCGGGGAACTTCATCTTCCGGGTACGGGAATTTGAGCAGATGGAACTGGAATTTTTCTGCAAGCCAGATACCGATTTGGAATGGTTCCAGTACTGGAGAAGCTACTGCAAGAACTTCCTGCTGAATCTTGGCATTCGAGAAGAAAATCTGCGGCTGCGTGACCACGATCCAGAAGAACTTTGCTTCTACTCCAAGGCAACCACTGACTTTGAATATCGTTTTGCATTTGGCTGGGGCGAACTCTGGGGCGTGGCGGATCGTACCAATTACGACTTGACACAGCATATGAACCACAGCGGCAAGTCCATGGAATATTTTGATCCGGAAGAAAACCGCAAGTATATTCCGTATGTCATTGAGCCATCTTTGGGTGTAGAACGTCTGTTCCTGTCCATTGTAACAGAAGCATATGATGAAGAAGTGGTCGATGCAGAAAAGAATGACACCCGTGTGGTGATGCATTTCCATCCGGCACTGGCACCGTATAAGGCAGCCATTCTGCCGCTCTCTAAGAAGCTGAGTGAAAAGGCACAGGAAGTGTATGCACAGTTGTCTAAGAAGTTTATGGTGGACTTTGATGATACGGGTTCGATTGGGAAGCGGTATCGTCGGCAGGATGAAATTGGGACACCATTCTGCATTACCTATGATTTTGATACACTGGAAAAAGATAATTGTGTTACAGTGCGGGATCGGGATACCATGGAACAGGTGCGGATACCGATTTCGGAATTGGAAGATTATCTGGCAGAGAAGGTAATGCTGTAAGCGATTTGCTTGTCAGGAAATTGGATAGATTGGGAAAAAGAAAACGGAAAGCAGCCAAATCGTTGCTTTCCGTTTTTTGCAATGTTGTTTGAATATTAGAAGTTTCCCGACCGATCTTCCATTAGCTGGAATGCAATGGTAAACTTCTGTTGTTTTCCGGCATCATCAAACCGATAGCAGCTTGCTGTCAATGTATCATTTGCGTGGAACGATTCCAATACAGTGTTTAAGTCATCATAATTTGCAACTGGCGTATCATTGACAGCATATATCACATCGCCAACTTTCAATTGGGTATTCGCAATATCACAATCTTGTGCAATCTCAGAAATCCAAAGTCCTGTCATCTCTGTATCTTCCGATAAGCCGTATGTCTGTTGAAATTCCGCCAATACCTCTGGCACATCCAGAGACCGGAACGTAATGCCCACACGTACCCGACCGGACACATAGCCCTGTGTCACCAACTCTTCAATGATTGGCATCGCAGCATTGATGGAAATGGCAAATCCCAGCCCCTCATAAGCGGTTCCGCTATAAATACTGGTATATTTGGAGGAGGTAATGCCGACTACCTGCCCATACAAATTGACCAGTGCACCGCCGGAGTTCCCAGGGCTGATGGCAGCATTGGTTTGAATGCAGTCCATTTCAAAGCCAGTGGAGCCACTCTTGACCTGTCGGTGCAGGGCAGAGACAATGCCGTTTGTAACGGTTCCTGTCAGTCCGGCAGGGTTGCCGATGGCAACGACTTCTTCCCCGACCAGCAGAGAATCGGCATCCCCGATGGTTGCTGCCGGCAAGCCAGTCTGTTCTACTTTCAGCACTGCCAAATCTGTTTTGATATCCATGCCGATACAAGTTGCTGGAAAAGCCTCTTGGGTTGTTCCGATGGAAACCCAGAATGTGTCACAGTTTTGTAGTACATGTGCATTTGTGACGATGTAGCCATCCTCAGAAAGAATAATGCCGGAACCGCTGCTCATTGGCGTATCCCCGGAGACAGCTTTGATTTCTACAATGGACGGTGCAACGGCATCCGCAACGCCAGCAACAGTATATTTTCCGTTTGCATCTGGCTTTGTGATTTGCTCGGAAGCCGGCTTTTCCTGATATTGTACAGTCAGTGTCTGTTCGGACTGCTGCATGGTTGGTGTGACATTGTCCATTTGATAGTAATGGAGAATATCGCTTAAAATGCAGTATACAAGCAGTAAGAATGCCAATGCAATGGCAATCCATGCCAGCTTTGTCAGACGCCGCTGTTCTGGTGTTGCCTTGGCTTTTATTTGTTTTGGTACAGCTGGAACAGACTGCACAGGTGGAGACGGGGAGGGTTGGCGATATGGTGTGTACGGCAGAACTTGTGCATACTGCGAGTTTTGCTGTGGTGCAGCCTGGGCATAGGGCGGTACTTGTGCAGAAGGCTGTGGATGTTGTTCCCCCTGTGGAATCGGCTGTGGTGCAGCCTGGGCATAGGGCGGTACTTGTGCAGGCTGTGGACGTTGTTCCCCCTGTGGAATTGACTGTGGTTGGTTCTGTAAGTTTTGTTCTGTGCCGGATTGCGGTGGCTGAATTGGAGAAAACGGCGTTTCTGCCATGGAAATGCTCCTTTCTGTCATATATAGATATGGGAAAAGGCAGACGATTGCTATTTTGCATCGTCCGCCTTTTTATATGGTTCCTTTTGGCTTTTCTTCTGTATCATCTGCATGAGATTCTTCCGGTGTTTCCTGCTTCGGCAGACGAATGAGGAATTCTGTATATTCGCCTTCTTCACTGCTGACGGAAATCTGTGCCTTATGCAAACGGACAATGTGTTTGGTAATGTCCAGTCCGATGCCAAGACCTGTTTTGTCGTGGCTCCTGGAGTCATCTGACTTATAAAAACGCTCAAAAATCTTTGGCAATTCCTCTTTGGAAATGCCAGCTCCTGTATTACGGATTGCAATGAGTGTACTTTTGGGTTCGTCTGTAAACGTAAAGGTAATGGTACCGCCAGTATTGACAAACTTAACTGCATTTTCAAACAGATTATAAATGACCTGTCCAATTAAATCCGGATCCCCCCAGACAGAAATCGGATCGGAGTCCAGACCAACCAGCGAAATGTTTCGTTTTTCCAGACGGCTTTCAAACATAAGAATCGTTCGGAACACCAGATCTTGTATGGGAAACAGCTGGTAGTGAATCTGAATGGTACCGTTATCGAATTTTGTCAGGTTTAGCATGGAAGAAATCAGAATTTTCAAACGTTGCATCTCCTGCGAAACAATGGAAAGATATTGTATCCGTTTATTTTTCGGAACTGTGCCGTCCAGCATACCATCTACATAACCGCTGATAATGGTCATAGGCGTTCGTAATTCATGAGAAACATTGGAAACAAACTGCTTTCGCTGATTTTCTGCATTTTCCGCTGCATATGCAAGCTCGTTAATACTGTACGCCATGGCTTCATAAGACGGCTCTTCAAAACTGCCTGGATTCAGATGTTCTGTGTAGTTACCCTTTGCACATTGCTGTGCAATCCGCATCATCTGTTCCAGCGGTTTTTGATGTCGATTCAGGAAGAAAGCTGTTACACTGATGAGAATTCCAGTCAGTATTGTACAGCATAGCAAACCAAATATCCAAATCCTGAATACAAATACATCCATAACGCTGGTCATCGTGTTGCTGAACAAGTAGTAATTTGTGGTAGTCCCATCTGGTTCTGGAAAGGAAATAACCGAGCCTTTGCTGATCATGGGATGTTCTTCCTCCGGATTCAGCATGGCAAGTGTATCAGAAAGATATTCGCCCTCTTTTTGCATGATTTGCAATGCAGAATCATCCAGTTGGATTTTTGCCTTTTCACAGTTGACCTGTTTGGAACAAATCACACAATTCCCTTCTGTATCAAACAAAAAATACAGTATATGCGATTCTTCTGTATTCCAGTCAAATAACGCCTGTGCATAGCTGTCTGGAATCCAATCGATGCTGTTTTTTTCTCCTTTATTTTCTTCTTGATAGCGTTTGAGAATGCCAACGGCTAAAATACCATCATTTTTTCCAATAGAGGAGAAAACAGAACGCTTATACAGGGAAATACTGATAAGGGAAATAATAATGGTGCAGACCAGCATTGCCAGCACTTCTACACAGATAATTCGCATGGTAAGAGGATGAAAGCGGCGTGATTTTTTCGCACCGTCAGCCATTATTCTTCTTCTTCAGATTCGAATTTATAACCAACGCCCCAGACGGTCTTGAGTGCCCATTTATCGGAAACCCCTTCAAGCTTTTCCCGCAGACGTTTGATATGAACATCAATGGTACGGGAGTCACCGTAATATTCAAAGCCCCAGACTTCGTCCAGCAGCTGGTCACGGGTGTAAACACGGTTTGGGTTGGATGCCAGGTAGAAAAGCAGTTCCAATTCCTTTGGCGGGGTATCGACTACCTTGCCATTTACTCGTAGTTCATAGCGTGTCATATTGACAGACAGCTTGTCATAGCGGACTTCTCTGACTTCTGTTTCTGCCGGAGCAGCACTGACTCTTCTGGCAATTGCCTTGATGCGAGCAACCACTTCTTTGGTGTCAAACGGTTTTACAATATAATCATCTGCACCGAGTTCCAGCCCCAGTACCTTATCAAAGGTATCGCCTTTTGCTGTAATCATAATAATCGGCACACTGGACTTTTTCCGAATTTCCCGGCAAACCTGCCAGCCGTCCATGCTCGGGAGCATAACATCCAACAGAACAATATCCGGTTTGAGTGCGTTGAACTTTACCAATGCTTCTTCTCCATCATAAGAGAGAATCACACTGTAGCCTTCATTTTCCAGATACATCATCAATACATCACAAATATTGGGGTCATCATCTACGACCAGTACTTTTTCTAATGCCATGTTGTTTAACCTCACTTTTCCTATTTTATTTTTCATGACAAAATGAAATTGCTGCTCATCAGTATGATAACACATGCTAGTAAAAATATGGTGTATTTTTTTTGTGTTTATCATGAACTGTTTGTAAATTATGAAATTTATAAAAATCTAAAATGTATTTGTTAGCTAC
>DYCW01000280.1 GCA_019417865.1 Ruminococcus sp.
TGTGTATAAGAGACAGGCCCTCTACCAATCCGCCTACATTTGTGGTGTTTGTGAACCGTGCAGATTTGTTCCATTTCTCCTATCAACGCTATCTGGAAAATCAGATTCGGGCAGCATTTGGGCTGACCGGTACGCCGGTACGGTTTATTGTACGGGAGCGTAATCGAGATGATCAGTCATAAACAACAGGAAGGATGGAACGTGCGATGCTTGTTGTTGCAATTCTCTTAACAGCTGTCATTTCCTATCTGTTGGGCAGCTGCAATTCTGCAATTATTGTGGGAAAACTGATTCAAAAGAAAGATATTCGGGATTATGGCAGTCACAACGCTGGCTTAACCAATACCCTTCGCTGTTTTGGGAAAGGCTGTGCAGCATTGACCCTCATCGGCGACTTGGGAAAGGGGATTGTTGCGGTGCTGCTGAGCAAAGGACTCTTTCATCTGCTGCAAGTGGGCTTTACTCCAGCGATGGATTTGCAGCTTGTGGGATATATCGCTGGGATCTTTGCCATTCTGGGACATGTTTTTCCGATTTATTACGGGTTCAAAGGCGGAAAAGGGGTACTGGTTGGTGTGTCGGTCTTTTTGGGGATTGACTGGCGTGTGTTCTGTATCTTAATCGGCATTTTTATCATTGTGTTGGTTTTGACAAAATATGTTTCGCTCGGTTCTATCATTGCTTCCGCATGTTGTCCGTTTGTGACATTTTTGATGCAGCATTTTCGGGCGGAACCGCTGCCGCTCTGGTATCAGCTGGTGAATACCGGCATGGCTGCCTTGATGGCAGGCTGGGTGATTTGTATGCACCATTCCAATATAGAACGGCTGCGAAGCGGAACAGAAAACCGTTTTTCGTTTCACAGGGCATCCGAACAAAAACAAAAAAAAGCATAATGGAAGGGAGACAGTCTATGGAACATATCACGATTTTGGGTTCAGGCGGATTTGGATTGAGTCTGGCGTTGTCCGCTTATCGCAGCGGACATGCTGTAAAAGTCTGGTCAAAGTTTCCAGAGGAATTGGAGGCGATTTGGCGAGACGGTGAGCACAAACAGAAGTTGCCGGGTGTGTCAATTCCGCAGGAAATTTCACTGGTTGCTGATTTGGAAACTGCCATTGCAGATGCCAACCTTGTGATTTTTGGCATACCGTCTTCTTTTCTACGTGCAACGGCAAAGTTAGCTGCCCCTTATCTTCATGCACCGATGGTGGTTGTCAATACGGGAAAAGGTTTAGAGGCAGGAACCAATCATACCATGAGCCAGATTTTGCAAGAGGAACTGCCCCATTTGCCGATTGTCACGGTGACAGGTCCCTCCCATGCAGAGGAAGTAGCACGTAACGTGCCAACTACGATTGTGGCGGCTTCTACAGATCAACAGGCAGCTATGTATGTGCAAGAAACCATGTATAGCGAAACCTTACGGCTATATCGCAGTACGGATATCATCGGCTGTGAGATCGGCGGTGCCTTGAAAAACATCATTGCCCTGAGTGCTGGCATTTGTGATGGACTGGGCTGCGGTGATAATACCAAAGCGGCTTTGATGACACGAGGTATGCATGAGATTACAAAACTTGGTGTCGCAATGGGTGGTAAACGGGAGACATTTGCGGGGCTGTCCGGTATGGGGGACTTAATCGTGACCTGCTGTAGTATGCATAGCCGTAACCGCAGAGCTGGTATTCTCATTGGTGAGGGGGTTTCCCCGGAAGAAGCTGTGAAATTAGTCGGTACGGTGGAGGGCTATTATTGCTGTGAAGTGGCATATGAACTGGCACAGAAACTTGGGGTATCCATGCCGATTACAGAACAGCTCAATCAGGTGTTGTTTCATGGCGGCGATCCGAAGGAGGCCGTTTATGCATTGATGGGTCGCCCGCAGCGTTCAGAATGGGTAGAGCAGGAGATTTGAATGACCAAACAGCAAGCAAATCTTCTTTGTACCATTTATTTAATCTCACAATGATACGAAAAGAAGGGAGTATGCGTGATGCTGGATTACCGAATTCATACGTTTCTATCATTGTGTGAGACAAGAAATTATACGAAAACTGCCCAAATTCTGCATATTTCACAACCATCTGTCACACAGCATATTAAAGCGTTGGAACAGTACTATAATTGTAGGCTGTTTCGGCATGAGGGCAGAAATTTAGAACTTACAGAAGAAGGAAAATACCTTTACCAAAAGGAAATCCATATCCTGGCCAATGAAAAGGAAATGGAAATGCAGATTGAGCAGATGCGAAAGGGTGTACACTTGCGGATTGGCATGACGCCTTCTGTCTGCGAATCGTTTATTTCAAAAGATATTGCAATTTATGTGCAGCAACATGCCGCAACCCATTTTCAATTTGTGATAGAGGATATGAAACAATTGCGGAAATATCTGGCAAACGGTGCTTTGGATGTGGTTTTTTCAGAGGATTTTTTTCTGAATGCCTCTATTTTTGAACGGCATATTTATCATCAGGAACAGCTGATATTGGTATCCGATCCCGATACGGCTGCCAAGCTGTATGGAAGAAGCGTGTCATCTATTTTAAAAGAAACCCTGTTGATTCCACCGGAAAATTCCGGCTTGCGGGAAATTATCATGCACTGGCTGAATGACCGGAGTATTGCTTTGAATGATTTTCGTAAAGTGATTGAGGTCAATAGTATGACAATGGTACGAGAAATGCTGGCACAGAGGGTAGGGATATCCATTTTATTTGAATCCACAGTGCTGCAGGATATACAGAGTCGTCGGTTGCAGCGGCTGCATATGGATGATTTCTTTCTTTTGGGGAAATTTCAGTTTGTGTATTTGAAGGAGAGCCTGTCGAAAGAAATGTATCTGCAATTTTTGGATGCCTTGCAAAGTATTGCAGTGGAGCAGGGGCATACACCTG
>DYCW01000281.1 GCA_019417865.1 Ruminococcus sp.
ATCATGAGGTGATGGCATGAGAAGAAGACGTGGACGAAGAAGAAAAAAACGAAATATTGGTATTCTCATTTGCTTACTTGGAATTGCTTGCAGTCTGCCGGCATTAACGGCTTCTGCCGATCCAGAAAAAGAACCTGAGGAAACAGAAACAATGTCTAATATCCGCAGTGAGGGCTATGTACAGCTTCAACAGCCTGTCTGGAATCCGCTTCAAACAAAAGCGGCAGATATGACAGCGGAGGCTGCAGAAGCACAAATGGCAGCAGAAATGCCGTTGGAAACCAACACTTCCAATGAGGATGCCGGTCCTGCTCCTTACCCGACAGAATGGAATGTGGATGAAGCTTATAGCGTCATTCGTACCACCTATGAAACCTACGAGGGAACTGCTTTTTTTACCCTGCCGGACGGCGGTATGGTAAAAAATTTAAGCAGTCTTTCCAATGAAGAACTGATACAGGAAAGTCAAATGCCACCAGCATTTAAAATTTCTGTCAACGACAAACCGCAAGTGTTAATTATGCATACGCACACGACAGAAACCTATGAACCACTGGTAAGGGAGTACTATGATCCGAACTTTAACTATCGCACCACAGATAATACAAAAAATGTAGTGGCTGTGGGGGATGCTATTACGCAGGAATTAGAGGCAGCTGGTATTTGCGTCATACATAGTGATGCAGTACACGACTATCCCTCTTACAATGGTGCATATGAACGCAGTGCTGAAACTGTAAAAGCCATCTTGGAAGAGTACCCCAGTATTAAAGTAGTACTGGACATCCATCGAGATGCCATCTGTACCGATACCACCATTAGCCAACCACTGATTACAGTAGACGGAAAAGAAGCTGCACAAGTCATGATTATCTCTGGCTGTGACGACGGTACCATGGGAATGCCGAATTATCTCATGAACTTTCGCTTTGCATGTCGTTTGCAATCACAAATGGAAAGTCAATACCCCAATCTTGCCCGACCGATTCTATTTGATTATCGAAAATACAATCAGGATCTGACCACCGGCAGCTTGCTGATTGAAGTCGGTTCGCACGGAAATACCGTGGAACAAGCTGTCAACTCCGGACATTTGATTGGGAAATCCCTTGCAGAAGTCCTATTGGAACTACATTAAAACAGGAATGAAAAAAGGAGTGTCCCTGATATGAAGTCAAAAAAATTGCACCATTTTTTGCAGTATGGTGCTTTGTATCTCTTTTTCCATTTATTTTTATTTGCCTATTTGCAAGTAGCATGTCAATCGGAAAACGCCCTGCAAACAGTGCCCAGCGTACGTGTTGCCATTACAGCGTCAGAAGAAGATGTATTGCAGGTTGCTCTTTTACAAAACACCTATACACTTCCAATACAATCACGGGAATCGAATCAACCGATTCCCGTCTATGCAGATAATCTTTCTTGTTTTCTTTATTTTTTGTGGGACAATCTCCTCTCAGGCAAGTCTTGATAGTATCGGAAAAGAATCCTCTGACTTTTGAATGGATTTCGCATACGTTTGATAAAACCGGTTTAACTCGCCCCGATAGATCAAATGTGCATCTGAAATATAACGCAGATCATCTGGCGTATGTAGAGAAAGCGGTTTATTTAACCGCACATCGGATTGTGCCAGCAGTGTTGCGACAAATTGGGAACAATGCATTTTATTTTTCCGTGACCATTTAATTCGCAAAAAGGTTGTGCCAAGACCAAGCACATTATAAGAAAACATGGAACGATGCACTTTAAAGTACTCCAAATGCTGACGAAATTCCTGTTTCTTTTCTTTTGTAACGGGAATGGCATATATCTCACAGGGAATCACCAAAAAACGTCCCAGTGTCCCCTGCCCAACAATTTCTTGATTAAACCCAGCTGGAAGTGGGAAATGAATATGATTTCGGCAAAAGCTGTACATTTCCTCCAATGTCAAGTCCAATGCTACAG
>DYCW01000282.1 GCA_019417865.1 Ruminococcus sp.
GCAACGGCGGTATCTATTTTTCCCGTTCCTATAACAAAATGGTAGATGGTGTGAAAACTTGGATAGAAAAAGAAAAGGTAGAAATTCCAGCTGATCAGATTCAGGTACTCCCGAACGGCAGGGCAACTTTTTCGTATACCTATTACCTACAGGAAGAGACACTCGGTTTCCCGGAACGCACCAGTACATTTGAAATTCCCTATTATGATCCTTCTCTTGCAGCTGACACCCTGCTCAAAGGAGAAAATGATGTCTGCTACTGGACAAAGGACAACGGTGATCTGGCTCCCTTCTTTGGTTACGCAGATGAATTCCCCTGCTTCGCATTTGATATCGTATTGCGGCAAGGAACACCAAACGGCACCTACACCGTCTCTTTAGATGAAGATTACTGCCGACTTCGCACCACTTCTGGACTGCTGCCGCTACAATACGTCAATACCACCATTACCGTGGGCACCGCCTCAGCAACAGTGACAGAAGATAAAACCAGTCCATATTACTGCTTCTTTGCAGAAAACGAGATGGAAATCCGCCTAAATCAGGCAAGTGGAGAGCTGATTTCTGAAGTAACCTATGAAGACGGTACAACGGATACCAGTGCAGTCGAAGCCGCTGCTACCTGCGGGCAGTCTCCAGCAGACCTGTATGCACAGCAAACCAACGGTGCATACATTGATGAAGTTGCATTCTCACTGGATTCTCAGCCGCTGCAACAGGCAGATGGTACTGCCTACACGAAAAAATTGCTGATCGGCAAAAAAGGAGATGCCAATCTGGATGGCAAGGTAGACGTGGATGATGCAGTTGCTGTGTTACAGTATTATGCACAAAAAGCAGCCGGATTACAGCCTTCCATGAATGAATCATTTACAGAAGAACAAAATATCCTCTCCTATTTTCTCGCTGACATTGATACCTGTTCCCAGAATCAGGGAGCTGACGGTGGGGAGCTTAGTGTAGAGGATGCTGTGCAGATTCTGACATACTATGCACAGCAGTCCGCCGGATTAGAGCCGACCTGGCAGAACCGGTAAAGGATTTTCAATAGGGAATGAAAAAACCGGTTTGCAGTTTTTCTCTTGTCAAATTCGTTTTGACATCTGCATACCGGTTTTCCCCGTGCAAGCATTTCCATTGTTCAAAAGTACAGTATTTTACTGCACTTAGGATAGAAATAAAATGAATAAAGGAGTTTTCGCATGAAAAAAGTCATTTCTCTACTTACGATTTGCACCCTATTCCTGCCCTGCCTACCAGTTTCCGCAGAAGAGGCAGTCAGGGAAGATACCATCCTACTGCAAGATGCTGCAATAGAAGATACAGCTCCCTATACCTTTTACATGGTACCGGAACGAACTTATGTTTCGGCGGAAGAAGTACAGAATGGAGATGTCCACATTCCAACTCGTGTGTACATCAAGGGCAATCGCACTTTACAATACCAAATTGCAGGAGCAGGGATTCGGTATCAAAGCGACTCCAATTTTGTTCACTTTGACAACAGTGCGAATATTTTTGAATCCGCAGACGATATTTACAAGCAAACCTACAGCGGCGGTTCGTTTCTCTCAGAATATGCCATGCCTACCTGTTTCGGCAAAATTGCGTCCTCTGGTGTCTATGCACCTTATGAGTGCAGTTCTTTTTCCAGTGCCCAATTCTGTGACCCCATTAGTGGATCTTCCATCCGCAGTGACGGAAATGGTGGTTTGTATTTCACACGCAGTTACCGAAAGGTAGACGAAAACACTGGAGAAATTGTATTGGTAGAAAATGAAAAAGTAGAAATCAAAGCAGAGGAACTACAGACCAATGCGGACGGTACAACTTCTTTTACCTATCAGTATTATGAACAAAGCAAGGAAAGCAACTATGCTCTTTGCACCATTACTTGTACCATTCCCAATTATGACCCTACACTGCCGGCTGGCACAGTGCTGAACGGTTATCACAATGCCTATAGCTGGTCTTTGACCGGATCAGAAGCACAGGAAGGGGTTTCATTCCTTGGCTATACAGATGAATTTCCGTTTTTCTCATTTGACATTGTGATTCGGAAAGATACACCTGACGATATTTATCATATTTCTTTCTCTGAAACCGACTGCCGCCTCATTACGGCTTCTCGCACCCGGCTGCCGCTGCAATTCATTGGTACTTCTATTACTGTCGGAGCTACCTCTGCTACCATTACAAATGATCCCTCTAATCTCGACACGATCTGTGCCTTTGCAGAGAATGACCAGCCGCTGACACTCTCACAATTTTCCAATGCAACCATCACCGGACGTGTGACATATAATGATAATTCTATGAAAAACGGAACCATGCAGGATGCACTTACTGCTGACACATCCCCAGCTGCCCTTTATACCGCAGCCAATGCTGCCTATACCATTCAGGATATACCATTTTACTGTGGCAGTGATGTCGTTCCCGTCTACCACTCCAATGC
>DYCW01000283.1 GCA_019417865.1 Ruminococcus sp.
AGAGACAGATCTTGCGGTATTTTTATTTTTTCTTGCATGTTAATTCTCCTATTGATAAATATAAATGAAAGGATAATTTTTATGGAAAATATTATTTATCGCCGTCCGGTGCAGTACTATGAAACAGATCGAATGCAAATTGTGCACCACTCTAATTATATCCGCTGGATGGAGGAAATTCGGGTGGCATTTATGAAAAAACATGGTATGCCATATGACCAGCTGGAAGCCTCCGGTATTTTGATGCCCGTGCTGGGTGTAACCTGTACGTATCATGTGCCATTGCAATTCGGAGATACCTTTTTTGCTGTTTGTCATATTTCCTCTTATAATGGGGTACGAGTGAAGTTGTCATACGAAATTTATAAAGAAAACTGTGACCGCTGCTGCGTTACCGGAACATCTGAACATTGTTTCACCAACGCAAACCGAAAGCCGATTCGGTTACCACGATACAATGCAGACTTACACAAATTATTCCTTTCCTTGTTGGAAACAAAATCACTGAAAGACCTGTAAAAATTATAGCACAAGGTATCATAAAATGTCAATTCCATATGGAAAATGGGAGAGATTAATAGCGTTGTGAAAGAAAATTGGCAGTATTACGAAAAACAAGTTGTCTTATGATTTTCTCCTAATCTTACTATATCATAAAAATGCATTTCAACTATGTTTCTGGGAGAACAGAAGCTTTTTTGCTTTTTCAACAACATTGAGATATTTCCAATGCGGAAAATAATTTTCGGTATTTGCACGCACAGTTGACAGCCTATATTTCATATGTTATAATAAAATAGTCGTTTTTCCGTCAATAGCTCAGAAAGGATTTACTTATGAAAGTCATGAAAAAAGCAAGCGTATGGATTATTTCCGGTGTTGCTGCTCTCCTATTGATTGTTGCCGCTGCCAGTGCAATGACCGTTGTTCCAGCTGGTCATTCTGGTGTTGTTGTCACAATGGGAAGTGTTAGTGAACGGGTGTTGGATGAGGGATTACATTTCAAAACGCCATTTGTGCAACAGGTTGTTATGATGAATAACAAAATTCAAAAGACAGAAGTGTCATCCAACAGTGTTTCTAAGGATCTGCAAACCATTTCCAGCTCTGTTGCCATCAATTATCATATTACAAAAGATGCGGCTGCCTCTATCTATCAAACCATCGGAGAACAGTATGCCGATACGGTTTTACAGCCTGCCATTCAGGAGGCAGTCAAGGCCGTTACCGCACAATATACAGCAGAAGAACTGATTACCAAGCGTTCTGCGGTTGGGGATGAAATTGGACAGACGCTTTCTAATAAAGTATCTGAATACGGCATTTTGATTGACAAGTTTAATATTGTCAACTTTGACTTTTCAGAAGAGTTTAATGCTGCCATTGAACAGAAGCAAGTAGCGGAACAGAACAAGTTGCGTGCAGAGACAGAAAAAGAACAGCAAATCATCGAAGCAGAAGCGGCTGCAAAGCAGAAAACCATTGCTGCGGAAGCAGAAGCAGAGGCAACACTGAAAAAAGCAGAGGCAGAGGCGGAAGCAAATGAAAAAATCAATGCTTCCTTGAACGACCGTGTTTTACGGTATCAGCAAATTCAAAAATGGGATGGAAAATATCCCAATGTTGTTTCCGATGCCGCTTCTATTTTGGTGGATATTCCAACTGACAGCAGCGATAATACTGCTGCAACAGAGGCCGTTACACCATAACAACTGATGCAGCTGCTGTATCCAGAGTGGTATCGGTATGCAGCAGCTGCATTTATTTTATAAAGTTTACATGTGCTTTCTTTTGATTTTACCCCCTTGTTTTGGAGAATAATTGAAAATAATTTTCGATATAGATTAAAAAAGCAAAAAAATGATTTTTTTCAAAAAAGTGGATTGACAAACAGCTTTTTCTGTGATATAATAATAAACGTTGTGAGACACCTGTCTC
>DYCW01000284.1 GCA_019417865.1 Ruminococcus sp.
GTCAAGGGAAATCCCGGTTGCGGTATCAATATAGCGTGCCAGATAGACTGCCTCCAACGCCGCCTCTTGTTCTGCAAAGTCGGACGTATTCAGCCGAATGTACTTCCCCAGCACGCTTTTTTCGGATGTATCAATATCGTTCCCGAATAGGTCTTTCGCCCGTGTAATCTGTGCTTCCAGAATCTCTGCATAGGTCAGCTTCCGAAAGCCGTTTTCTGTCATCGGCATGGTTTCTCCTCCTACTGTTTCGTAGCAATCGGCACATAACATTCCAGGACTTCCTGGGCTGCTGCGGTTGCCTGTACATATAACGTCCGCTCCTGCACATTGTAACTGCACGATTGCAGCACATAGGATGCATGGATTTCTTGCAAGCCGTTTTGCAGGGTTTCCCGAATCCGCTGTAAATTCGGCTGTTTTTGTGACAATGCGTCAAAATCAATGCCCTCTTTTTCATCGAACGCCCATTCTCCTAATTTGGTACCCAGCACCTGCCGGATTTTCTGAATTTCCTGTTCTTTCCCATGCACCAGCACCATCTTTCCAGCTTCTATCAAAATATCGCCATGGGCATCCAATGCAAAATCTTTCATGTTGTCTCCTCCCTTTCGCTACCAATGGTTCCAATGATAATCCCATCCGACAGGCTATGATGGCGGCAGACAGACGGCAGGGCATATTCTCCCTGCAATGCCTTTGCAATATCCCGTTCTGCGAATACCACCACACAGAGTGTGCCTTTCCGAACGAAAGACCGCACCTGATCGGTCATTGGAACGTGTTCCAACGCAATGTGCTGTCGGACTTCCCCTGCTGTCGTTTGCAGCATGGTCAGCGGATGCACCTTTGCCGTACCGTCTTCGTAAATATCCAGCACGGTACAGAGTAAACAGGTGTGCAGTAATAACAATTGTTGCTGTATCATGGTTTTTATGGCTGCTGATATATTCGACATCGGCTATCCCTCCACAGCAATGACTTTTGTAGTCATGGTTTTTCCATCGTATTCATGCGTGCCCTCCTGCACGTAGAAGCTGCCGGTGGCACGGTTGGACTGCAAATCAATCCGTGTGCCGGTCTGAATCCGATGATTCAACAGCATTTCCAGCTGCCAGCCCCGTATGGTATCCTCGAATTCTCCGTTTTTCTTGTCCTTTTCATATTCCTCGGCAGTCAGCAAACCAGTTTCCACCGACAGCGAACATGCATCCAAACCAGCTGCGGACAGCGGTTGCATATACAGCATGCCCTTGCAGACATAGGCGGAAATGCCGCAGATACCGGCATATTTTTCAATGGCATCCATCAGGCTACCGTCCACATTATTGGTGCGGTCAAACGTATAGTCCCGCACTGGCTGCCACGTTGCAATGGGAAATCCCAGTCGCACCGCAAGGTCATACAGAATGCCCTGTGCGGTATTCCCCTCACAATAGGAAACTTCCACATCACATTCCCGCAAACCTGCCCCATCCATCGCTTTGATCGTAATGATCCGGTCAGTATCTGCATTGACCACCTGCTTGTCGGAAATCGTTCCCGTGAAGATCACGCCCAAGTCTTCCCCATAACCAGCTTTTACCGTGACCCCGCCGCCAATC
>DYCW01000285.1 GCA_019417865.1 Ruminococcus sp.
ATATTATATCGTACATTCAGTGATTTGAACATTGTCGAATTTCCGACTATACGAATGAATGCGATTGTCGCTTATTAACCAACTCCCCTAAAATAGTCAAAAACCGCCTACACTTTATGATGCAAGTGCAGGCGGTTTCTTTTATTTGAGTTGTTATATTCGCCGAATGGCGAACTTTTTTTACGTGAATTGGATGAAAATGTATTCTATCGCTGCCAATCACAAACGATCCGGCGAAAACGCTACGCTGTTCGCCTGTGACCGCTGTCCGCCATAGTACGTTGTACGAACTTGCAACCTTTTTCCTCTAAATTTTGCTTGTCGAATGCTGGTTGTTTTTTAAATGACGGACAGCGGTGTCCTGTATCTCGTCCAGTTTTCTTATTTCAATTTGCAACGTTTTGCAGGGGACAGCTGTCCCCTGCACCCCTCGCCAAGCTGAGCCAGCTTGACCGCAGTCGCTGTTCAGCGGATTTTTGCACCGCATGGTAAGGTTTGATCTGGGAAAATCACCTTTGCACTGCCGTCTGGAGCATCTGCTGCACAAATCATGCCGTTGCTCTCTACGCCACACAATTTTGCTGGCTTCAGGTTGGCAACCAGTATAATTTTCTTGCCAATCAAATCTTCCGGCTTGTACCACTGGGCAATGCCAGAGACAACCTGCCGTCCGCCCATGCCGTCATCCAGCTGGAGCTTCAGCAGCTTTTTCGATTTCTTTACCTTTTCACATTCCAATACTTTTGCCACACGCAAATCTATCTTTGCAAAGTCATCAATGCTGATTTCCGGAGCCAGTTCTGCAACTGGGGCTGTCTCTTCTTCCACCGACGGCTGCGGTTCATTGTTTTTAATAATGGCATTCAGGGCTTCAATTTCCTTTTCCACATCAATTCTTGGAAAGAGGATTTCACCCTTCTGAATGGTCACATTTGCCGGCAGAACACCAAATGTTGCAGCAGCATCATAGGTTCGATCACTCACACCAGCCCCAATCTGTTCCCAGACCTTCGGCATGGTGGTCGGCATAAAGGCAGACAGCAGCGTGGAGATAATCCGAATGGTATCCAACAGATTGTATAGAACGGTTGCCAGACGGGTCTTCTTGCTTTCGTCCTTTGCCAGTACCCAAGGTGCGGTTTCGTCAATGTACTTGTTTGCACGGGAAACGACCTTGAAGATTTCTGCCAGTGCATTGTTCAGCTGGGTCTGATCTATGAAATGGTCAACCTTGTCCCGCAGAGCGGTTGCCGTTGCAATCAGATCGTCGTCAAATTCACCCGCTTCCCGTTCCTCTGGCAGCGTACCACCGAAATACTTGTCTACCATTGCAACTGTACGGGAAACCAAATTGCCCAGACCGTTGGCAAGATCGGCGTTGATTCGGGTGATTAGTACCTCGTTGGAGAAGGAGCTGTCTGAACCAAGTGCCATTTCTCGCAGAATATGATACCGGATGGCATCTGCACCATAGCGTTCTCCCAATACAAATGGGTCTACCACGTTACCGAGTGACTTGCTCATCTTTTGTCCGTTGAAGGTAATCCAGCCGTGCACTGCCAAGTGCTTCGGCAGTGGCTGATCCAGTGCCATCAGAATGGCAGGCCAGATAATGGCATGAAACCGCATAATATCCTTTGCCACCATATGCACATCTGCCGGCCAGTAGTGGTCGTAGTCATGGTAGGTGTCGTTGTAGTAGCCAAGTGCAGAAATATAGTTGGAAAGGGCATCCACCCAGACATAGACAACGTGTTCCGGGTCAAAGGTAACCGGAATGCCCCATTTGAACGAGGTTCTGGAAACACAGAGATCTTCCAGCCCTGGCTTGATAAAGTTATTGACCAGTTCTGTGGCTCTGGTTTTTGGTTGGAGATAGTCGGTTTCGGTCAGCAGATGGGTGATCCGGTCTGCAAAGGGAGACATTTTAAAGAAGTATGCCTCTTCCTTTGCCTCAATGACCTCTCTGCCGCACTCCGGACATTTGCCGTCTACCAGCTGAGAGTCTGTCCAGAAGCTTTCACATGGCGTACAGTATTTTCCCTTGTATTCGCCCTTGTAGATATAGCCCTTGTCGTACAGTTCCTTGAAAATTTTCTGCACGGTTTCAATATGGTAATCATCTGTGGTGCGGATATAGCGGTCATAGCTGATATTCATATACTGCCAGAGTTTTTTGAATGTCTTTACGATTTCGTCCACATATTCCTTTGGAGTCACGCCTTTTTCAGCGGCCTTCTGTTCAATTTTCAAACCGTGTTCGTCGGTACCGGTGAGGAACATGACATCATCGCCCTGCATTCGGCGGTAACGTGCGATGGAATCACAAGCAACCGTCGTGTAGCAATGTCCGATGTGCGGATTGCCGGACGGATAATAAATTGGGGTGGTAATGTAGTATGGTTTTGCTGCCATTGGAAATCCCTCCTGTTTGCTGATTGCAGCCGTGAGATGGCTACATTTATTTCTATCATAGCATATTTTTGGAGGAATTGCAAGAGAAAAATTGAGAACACGCAAAAGCCCATTTTCAATTTGTATACCAAAAAATCCGCTTATTGCGGAATGACGCTTGACGATTGCCTCAACAATGGACAAAGTGTCTAAAACAGGAGAGGGTGATCTGCGTAATCAAGTTGCTAAGAACAATCTTAATTTTTAATCATAATACTTAAATTGATATCCCTCTTCCGGCTCTCCGATTTCATATCCGAGGGCTTCTGTCAGTTTCTTTTTCAGCAGACAATACCATGCATTCCACACCGCTTCTGGCATGGTACCTTGAATTTGGATGCCGCTTGGTTCTACAGAAGCCCATAGATTCACATTTTCTCCTATCCATCGTGGGAGATCTTGATAGCCAGCCCAATATGGCATGGATTCATATACGAATCCAATTTTATCCCAAATAGGCTGCGGTGCAGAATAGTGTATATTCAGGTTGATATCGTGTTCCATTTGTTTCCCTCCACAATTATCTGATAAAAAATTTCAATTTATGCATGGAGCGTGTGTGTACCTTTAGATAAGAAATAGTAAAAACCCCGACCCATCATCTTGCTTGGTCGGGGTTACACTTTGGGGTGGTAGAGGCCGCCGGTTCAAGTCCGGTCACTCAGACCAAGCAAAAACCGCTTGATTTCGGGACTTTTCCCAAGTC
>DYCW01000286.1 GCA_019417865.1 Ruminococcus sp.
GCATCAAGATGTACTGCTATTTATGGATAACATCTTCCGTTATGTACAGGCAGGTTCGGAGGTTTCCGCCCTGCTGGGCAGAATGCCGTCTGCCGTTGGTTACCAGCCGACACTGGCAAACGAAGTGGGAGAATTGCAGGAGCGAATCACTTCCACAAAAGATGGTTCTATCACCTCTGTACAGGCAGTTTACGTACCGGCAGATGACCTGACAGACCCGGCACCAGCAACGACATTTTCCCATCTGGATGCAACCACTGTACTTTCCAGAAAGATTGTAGAACAGGGCATTTATCCGGCGGTAGATCCGCTGGAATCCTCTTCTCGTATTTTGGAGCCAGATGTCGTCGGCGAAGAGCATTATCAGGTTGCACGGCAGGTACAGGAGCTGTTGCAGCGGTATAAGGAGTTACAGGACATCATTGCCATTCTGGGTATGGAAGAGCTGGACGAGGAGGACAAAACAGCTGTCTTCCGTGCCAGAAAGATTCAAAAGTTCCTGTCGCAGCCATTCCATGTGGCAGAAGTGTTCACCGGTACGCCGGGGAAATATGTACCACTGGCAGAAACCATCCGTGGTTTTAAGATGATTATTGACGGTGAGATGGACGAATATCCAGAAAATGCATTCTTTATGGTCGGCACAATTGATGAGGTCATCGAAAATGCAAAGACCATGCAGACAACAGCATAAGCGAGGGATGCGGCATGGCAAAAACATTTAAACTGGAACTGCTGGCAGCAGACCGGCCGTTCTTTGTCGGCGAATGCGAACACTTGATCTATCCGGCTCAGGATGGTTTGGTTGGCATTCTACCGGGGCATGAATCCCTGGTTACGATTGTCAGCCCAGGAGAAATTCAATACAAGGTAGACGGAGAATGGCGGTATGCCTCTATCAGTGAAGGATTTGCAGAAATCCGCAGTGACTACGCACTGATTTTAGGTGATGCCATCGAGCTGCCGGAAGAAATTGATGCAAAGCGTGCAGCAGAGGCAGCCGCTCGTGCAAAGGAACGGCTGCGGCAGCGGCAGAGTATCTTGCAGTACTACCAGTCACAGGCAGCCTTGAACCGTGCAATGAACCGTTTGAAAGTCTCCAGACGGCATAATCATGAGATTTAAATAGGAACAGAAAAGCGGACAAGCCGAATGAAAATTCGGACTGTCCGCTTTTTATCATGCATTTTTCTTTTTTATTTTCGTATCATCTTTCGTTCCTGCCGTTCCTTCTCATCTCGCAGCTTTAACAGCTGCATATAGGCAAGAAGATCCTGCTGACTTTGGTTTGACAGCAAGGTCACCTGATTCCAAATTTCACTTTCAGGAGAAGAAACACTTCCCCGCATCTCATCCGACCTGCCCAGTAAATAATCCGTTGTCACTGCATAATAATCTGCAATATGACAGAGCATTGCAAAATCCGGTTCTCGTGTGCCCAATTCATAATTGCTCAGCATTCCCCGTGAAATGCCCATGCCATTCGCTGCATTCTCCTGTGTATCCTGTCGCATCTTCCGCAGTGCACGCAACCGCTCCGAAAAAGTACTCATCTGCATCACCGTCTTTATTATAACTGTCTCTTATACAC
>DYCW01000287.1 GCA_019417865.1 Ruminococcus sp.
TCTGTGGTTCCTTTTGGCTGTTTGGATGCTCTGCACGAAGTCGTTTCCTCAATTCCGCAATCACTGCATTTTGTTCTTTCTGCGTCAATTCCCGTACAGAGGATTTCCCAGCAATGCCATAGATCAGCTGATGGAGGGCATCCTCTTTGCTGTTCCGTTCCACCATGTCCAACGCAGAAGCCATTCCATATATCTTTTGTATGGGATTGTCTTTCATGGCTGCACCCCTTTCAATCGGTAATTTTTTGCCCGGTCTTTTTTGATGTCGATGGAGTACTCCTGTGCCATCTGGATGATTCGCCCGGCGATTGCCCCGTCGATTTCCATCAGCTGCGGTGTTGTCCATTCTGTCGACAGGATCGTGGTCATCTGATTTCGTCCCCGATAGTCCAGCAGTTCAAAAGCAAGCTTCACATCTGCATTGGTGATGTCCTTTATACAGTCATCTTTTGCCTTGAATAGGTCATCTATGTACAATACATCCGCTTCTTTGTATGGTGCAATCTGTTTGCAGTAGCTGCCGTCTGTCAGAGCAAACTTAAGGCGGTTCACATCTTCCTGCCAGACAAGATAGCGGACGGATAAACCCTGTTTGATAAATCCGCCCACCATTGCCGTACAGATATGTGTTTTTCCGCAGCCGGTCTGCCCGCCAACGAAAAACCACTTGTGCCGCTGCTGTAAAAAGTCAACGGCACTTTGTTTCATTCGCTTTTGAAATGGGGTTTCTGCCTCGAAGTTGGAGAAGGTACAGATGCGGAGCAGGTCTTCCAATCCGCTTTCTCGAATGCGGCGGAGCGTATCTCGTATTTTCATACAGGAGCAGGGACGCATGATTTCCTGCTCCTCTTCCACAAATGCAATGATACCCTTGTCATTGCATTTGTCACAATGATAGCCGGTCAACGTGCCCTTTTGGGCATTGTACACATTTGCCCTTGCTTGCAATAGGTCAGAATACATGAGTCCCGTAGAATGCATCTTCGGAAACAACAGTTTCTCCATCAACAATCTCATCCTCCCATCGTTTCTGATTCAGCCAGGTAGCCGGATGGGGAATGTACTTCCAGGTTTCCTTCCCCCATTTGTATACTTTGCATTGCTGTGCAATTGCTTCTATCATTTGATAGAGCAGGTCTTCAGTTGGATGGATTTTCTGAAATGCACGAAGGGCTTTTTCCTTTCCAACCTTCTTTGGATAAGCCGCCCAGAAACGGTCAAACAGTACATTGTCCGTTGCTTCTGCCTTTCTCATTCGCCCGCCCCCTCACAAAGTTCAATAGATTGATTGTTTTTCATGAGATGGCTTTTCAGCGTGCGAAAAGAGCCGAAATAAGGGGAAAATGTCATGTATTCCATTTCCTTCTGAATTTTCTCCCGAATAGCTTTCTTCTCACGCTGCAGCCGTTTCTTTTCTTTTGCGGTCAGCAGGGAGCGTTTGCTGCAATAGTAGAATCTTCTGCGGATGTCACAATCTTCTGTAAGCCATTTGCCTCGGAAGTATCCGTCCACGTATACCATCAATACCAATTTCATACCTTTCAGCGGCTCTACCACAACGGTAATCTCGTAGCCATCAATCTGCATCTTCACGCTGCCGAATGGACGGGAAAGACGACTTTCCATCTGTTTCCACTGTTCATCTGTCATGTCTGACACCTCACGAAATGGAAAAGCGTTTGCTGGTGGATGGAACGGTATACTGTGCGTACAACTCTGCATGGGTTTTCTTGAATGCAGCACTGTCAAATCGGCTGGTGGTGACAGTCGCATAGCGTACCACATATTCTCCCAGTTCCAGCACTTCTACCTGCTTGCGTTCCATCATTTCCTTGATGATTCGCTGCTGTTCTTCGATTGCGTGAAGAATTTCCGGCTTTGCAGTTTCCAGTTCCCGAATCTGCTGCACGGCTTCCAGCATGGCGTTTTGCTGCCGTAATGTTAATCTTGCCATTTTTATGTACCTCCGTTTTATAAATTCCCGACTCTGCATTTGTGCGGGCTTGTCACCGCCTTTGGCTGCATTAGGGGAGAGGGCTTTGCCCTCTCTTATCAATATTCCAGCACAAGCTTTGGAACCCGACGAACCTGCTCCGTGTGCCGATGTACCAATACCAGTTCCATGGCGGATTTCTTGCCGTTTTTCATTGATCACATCCCCTTGATTTTGTTCAAAATTTCATTTAGGTTGTCA
>DYCW01000288.1 GCA_019417865.1 Ruminococcus sp.
GGGAATATGTCGGTTTTGATTTGGATCTTGCCGCAGAAGTATGCGAACGAAACAGTTGGGAACTGGTAAAAATGCCGATTGACTGGGATTCCAAGGATATGGAATTAAATTCTGGTACCATCAGTTGTATCTGGAATGGCTTTACCATGAATGGTAGAGAAGATGACTATACATGGTCAGAACCGTATGTGGACAACAGCCAGGTATTTGTCGTAAAAGCAGACAGTGGCATTGCAGCCTTTGCAGATTTATCTGGTAAGACCGTTGCTGTACAGACAGATTCTTCTGCGGAAGCGGCTTTGCAGGAAGAGGAAAACGCAGAATTAAAGGATTCTTTTAAAGAACTGCTGGTTGTAGGGGAGTATAATACAGCTTTCTTGAATCTGGAGTCTGATGCGGTTGACGCCATTGCAATGGATGTCGGTGTTGCAAAGTATCAGTTGGAATCCAGAGACGGAGCATTCAAAATTTTAGATGAACCGCTTGCTGCAGAACAGTATGCTGTGGGCTTTAAGAAGGGCAATGAGACTCTGCGTGATCAGGTGCAGAAGACACTGGACGAAATGGCAGCAGATGGCACATTTGGAACCATTGCAGAAAAGTGGGATTTGCAGGACAGTGTGATACTGGGAAAGTAAGAGAGGCGTAGAATAGAATTATGTCATTTCTTGAAATTATATCCCAGTTAGGTGACAGTATGCTGCGGACGCTGGCGATTTTTTTGTTAACATTGCTGTTTTCTATTCCGCTTGGCATGATTATCTGTGTGATGCGGATGTATGGATGGAAACCACTGCAGTGGATTGCACGCATCTATATTTCTGTTTTGCGTGGAACGCCATTGATGCTGCAATTGCTGGTTGTTTACTTTGGACCATACTTTATTTTTCAAATTCCGCTGAGTACCTCCTATCGATTTTATGCGGTTATCATTGCGTTTTCGCTTAACTATGCCGCTTATTTTTCGGAAATTTTCCGAAGTGGTATTCAATCCATTCCAGTTGGGCAGTACGAAGCTTCTCACATACTGGGTTATAACAAAATGCAGATGTTTCTGCGAATTATTTTGCCGCAGGTTGTAAAACGCATTTTACCGGCGGTGACCAATGAAACCATTACACTGGTAAAGGATACTTCCCTTGCATTTGCAATTGCTTACACAGAATTATTTACAGAGGTAAAACAGATTGCAGCTGCACAAACTTCTATGCTGCCATATCTTGCTGCTGCAATTTTTTACTATGTCTTCAATTTGCTGGTTGCTGGTTTGATGGCATTGGCAGAAAAGAAAATGAATTATTACAAGATATAAGGAGGCGGCACTGTGGAAGAATACTTAAATATTTCCCATTTGAAGAAACAATTCGGTGCCGTACAGGTTTTACAGGATATTTCCCTTACTGTTAACAAGGGAGAAGTGGTTTCCATCATTGGACCATCTGGATCTGGTAAATCGACACTGCTTCGTTGTGCTACTTTTCTGGAAACATTGAGCAGTGGAAAAATTTCCTATATGGGAGAGACCGCTGTGGAAGCGATAGAAAACAAGAAACCAGTCTATGCTTCAAAAAAGCAGTTTCGGAAGATTCAAACTTATTTTGGTCTGGTCTTTCAAAATTTTAATTTGTTTCCACACTATTCAGTTTTAAAAAATATTATAGAACCACAGCGTATTTTGCTGAAACGTTCCAAACAGGAAGCGATAGAAACGGCAATGCAGCTATTAAAGAAAGTAGGATTGGAAGAAAAAGCTGCTGCCTATCCTTGTGAATTATCTGGTGGACAGCAACAACGTGTTGCAATTGTACGGGCACTTGCAATGTCACCAGCAATTCTTTTCTTTGACGAACCAACTTCTGCATTAGATCCGGAGTTAACAGGTGAAATCCTAGCAGTTATTCGGCTGCTGGCGGAAGATCATATGACTATGGTAATTGTCACACATGAAATGCGTTTTGCACAGGCTGTTTCTGACCGTGTTGTTTTCATGGCAGACGGGGTCATTGTGGAAGAAGGCACACCAGATGAATTATTCCTACATCCTAAGAAGGAACGAACAAAACAGTTTTTGAGCCATTATGCAGATTAAATCTGAATTTACAAAAGAGGTGTTACTCTTTCGTTGGAAGCCCTGCTTCAAAAAGGTGAACAGCACCCTCTGATTGTACAGATTTATTCTGTGTGATAAATAAGAGATTTCATATGGGTTCCCTTTAAATTACCCATAAATTTATTATACGAGGAGTAAATTGTTTGAAACAATCAATTAAAATGGAAATTGTACGCTGACCGGGAGGTCTGCGTATGATTCCGCATTCCTCCCAAAGGCTGTATTACACTTTAGGAGGAAATCATTTTGAATCGTGATCATAAACGCAAGCAATATGAAAAAGGCTACTATAAAACACATGCCTGCCATGATACTTTTATTTGTAAGGTGTGTGGTAGAGAGGTTGTTCCTGCTGGTGCAGGTAGCGAACACCGTAATCACTGCCCAAATTGTCTTTCCAGTTTGCATGTTGACATAGAACCAGGGGACCGTTTGGCAGACTGCGGTGGTATCATGGAACCAATTGCGGTATGGGTTCGTAAAAGTGGAGAGTGGGCGATTGTGCATCGCTGTAAGCGATGCGGTGTACTCTCTTCCAACCGAATTGCAGCCGATGATAATCCTATGAAATTGATGAGCATTGCTATGAAACCACTCTGTACGCCGCCGTTTCCACTGGAATACTTGGAGGAAATGACAAAACAGATGGGCGGAACAACAACCTGATTTCATATTGACTGCAAATTGTACGCTGGCATAGATATACTGTCAATGCCAGCGTTATTTTTAATAAGGAAAGGATATATTATATGGTTGAAAAATGCCTTAAAACATCCAGCGGTGTAAAAAAGAAATTTCTATTTGCAGTGATTTTGCTCGATATCCTTGCAATTGGAATGATTCCGTTGAATTTTTTTCTGATACAAATTCCAGAATACATTAGCTTTATCATATCAATT
>DYCW01000289.1 GCA_019417865.1 Ruminococcus sp.
AGGTTGCACCGCAGCTTTTACAGGTCGTTGCAATCAGCTCCAATTTTTCCGGTTCTACTGGTCTGTCACTCATCAATTCTTCCTCATGCGGAAGCGGTTCATTTCTGAGGGAGGCTGCATCCCATGAGAAATTTCCCTGGTATTCAAAAATATCAATTGTGTATCCAATGGGATATTTCTGACAGCCATTTGCAAAGCCGGTGGGAATCACCGCTTCTTTTACTTGATCCGTATAATATCGGACTTTGAGATTGATCTGTGGTCTGCCGTTTACAGTTACAGAATAATCTTGTACATAGGCGTAGATTTTTGCGGCATATCGATTGCCGTTTTTCTTGATGGTTCGCAATTTCGCAATTTGCATCAGAACAGAGCCAATCATACCGCATCCAATTAGAAACAGCAGAATTGGGATTAGGAGTGTGGTTGCAAAAGTAAGGTCATGAACTGAAAAAGCAATGACGGCAAAGATTATGCCGACCACCAGCCCAATTCCTGCGAAGCACGAGCCAAGAATCAATAAAATGACATGGTGTGATTTCATTGGTATCATAATTCCTTTCAAAATAGAATTGATATTATATATTTGCTGTTTGATTGGCTGCAATTTGTCTTCGCAGAGCTGCGATTGCCGTCCGGATGGAGGTATCCGGATCCAGCTGTGCCGTTTCTGCGGAAACGGCTTCCCGTTCCTGATTCCAAATCATATGTAACACCGTCGCACAACGCACGTGTAAGACAGCAGCTGTGACAAACAGCGTTGCAGATTCCATTTCCGATGCCAGCACGCCAGCTGCTTTCCACGCTGTCCAGTTTGCCAGCAGTTCCTGTTTCACTGGCATTCGCTCTGGATCATGCTGCCCATAGAAGGAATCCTTACACTGCACAATGCCCACTTGATAGGCATATTGCAGCTGTTCCGCTGCTGCCGCTAAATGCTGCAACAAGGAGAAGTCTGCAACGGCTGGAAATGCCAGCGGCATATACTCTTTGGATGTACCATCCATGCGGACGGCACCGCTTGGTAAAATCAGCGTTCCCGGCAGCAATTCCGGCTGCATGCCGCCGCAGGTACCAATACGGAGAAACGTATCTGCACCGCATTGTACCAATTCTTCCATTGCAATTGCAGCGGATGGTCCGCCAATGCCAGTGGAAGCGACACTCACCCGTTGTCCATCCAGAAAACCGCTGTAAATGGTAAATTCCCGATTTTGAGAAATCAGTTTTGCCTGTTCCAGATAGGCGGCAATTTTTGGTACTCGTCCAGGGTCGCCCGGCAACAGGACATAGCGTCCGATTTTTTGTGGGTCACATTGTAAGTGAAATGGAAATGCAGACTGCATGAAAATGCCTCCTTCTTATTGGAACAAGTAAAATCCGCCGCAGGCAACTGCGGTCAAGCTGCCCCCTGCAAAGCAAATGCGGAAAGAAAAAGAATAACAGCGTCCCCCTATAGCGTATCTGTTATTTTACGCTATATAAATCTCTTTGTGCCACCGCTAACCGGTCACAGCGTTCATTCTCCGGATGACCGGCGTGACCTTTCACCCACACAAATTCCACCTGATGCCGTTCCAGCAAAGGCAGCAGCTGTTCCCACAAGTCCACATTTAATGCCGGTTTCTTATCCGCTTTTACCCAGCCTCGCTTTTGCCAGCCGTACACCCATCCTTTTGTGATGCTATCCACTACATATTTGCTGTCTGTTGTCAGAATCACATGACAGGGTTCTTTCAGGGCAGAGAGGGCTGCAATCACACCAGAAAGCTCCATGCGGTTGTTCGTTGTCTCCGCTGCACCGTCGGAAAGCTCTTTTTCCCGTGTGCCGTACCGCAGTACCGCTCCCCAGCCGCCGGGACCGGGGTTGCCGCTGCAAGCACCATCTGTAAAAATTTCAACTGTTTTCATCCGTCTTCTTCCTCCCAGTATTGCTGTACTGCTGCATTGACTTCCGAAAAGCTGTATCCCTTCCGCACCAATGCTGCTTTTACACGCTGTACCATCTGGCGGTCAGACGGATCGGCGAGTTTTTCAGCGTAATGTCGCTGAATCTGCTGCAATAATCGTTCTGTCACGGTTTCCTCATACGGTTGCAAGACCGCTGCAATGACGTTTTTCGGAACGCCCTTCTGCCGCATCATCTCCCCTGCCCGCCGCAGACCATAGCCCTTTCGTTCTACCGCAGAACGTGCCATCTGCTGGGCATACTGATAATCATTGATGACGCCCATTTCCGTCAGTCGTTTCAAAACCGCAAAGCTCACCGTTTCTCCATACTGCGGTGCGAGCCGCTGAAACATGGCTTTATAGGTATAGGGTCGGAAGTTCAGCCAACGGATGGCCTGTTGCATGGCATGTCGCTGACAGAATGCCGTCTGCATCTGCTGCAGCGTTTCCTCTTCGATTTCCAGACGGTCAAGCAGTGCATATTCTAACACGCAAGCGTGGTCAATTTCATAACAGCGTCCATCTGCCAGCTGTAATTCCCAGACAGACGGACTTTTTTGTATCACCTGTGCAATCTGCATGGTTATTCTGCGGGTTCAAATTCGGCAAAATCGCTTTCAGCAGCAATGTCCAAATCTGCATCTGCGTTTAGATTCTCTGCCCCTGACATCTGTGCAGCAGCAGCTTGTTCGGCTGCCTGTTCCAGTGCGTCGCTGCTGTCCGCTTTCGTCTTGGAATCTTTTTGTTCTGTCATTTTCAAGGCGGTTTCTTTTTGTTCTGCCAGTTTCTTTTTAATCTTTTCTTCAATTTCTTTCATGGTTTCTGGTGTATTTTGCAGCAGTTCCTTGATATTGTCCCTGCCCTGACCAAGCCGCTGTCCCTCATAGCTGAACCAAGAACCGCTTTTCTTGATGATATCCAAATCCACTGCCAAATCCAGAACTTCACCGGTACGGGAAATGCCCTTTCCATAGAGAATATCAAATTCACAGTCACGGAACGGCGGTGCCACTTTATTTTTGACAACTTTCACACGGGTGCGATTGCCGATGATGGTTGTGCCGTCCTTGATGGCTTCGCCCTTCCGGACTTCCATCCGGACAGAAGCATAGAATTTTAAGGCACGTCCCCCCGGTGTGGTTTCTGGATTGCCGTAGATGACGCCGATTTTTTCCCGGATCTGGTTGATGAAAATGGCGACGCAGTTGGATTTTGAGATAACAGCGGTCAGTTTCCGCATTGCCTGCGACATCAGCCTTGCCAGCATACCAACATGGCTGTCGCCCATTTCTCCTTCAATTTCTGCCTTTGTGGTCATTGCTGCAACAGAGTCCACAATCAGGACATCGATTGCACCGGAACGCACCAGAGCTTCTGCAATTTCAAGTGCCTGTTCGCCGCTGTCCGGCTGGGAGACCAATAGGTTATCAATATCCACACCGAGTGCACGGGCGTAAACCGGATCCAGAGCGTGTTCTACATCAATAAAGGCAACTTCGCCGCCGAGTTTCTGTGCTTCTGCGGCGATGTGCAGGGCAACCGTGGTTTTACCGGAACTCTCCGGTCCATATAGTTC
>DYCW01000029.1 GCA_019417865.1 Ruminococcus sp.
GGGCTCGGAGATGTGTATAAGAGACAGAATCATCTGATCTGTTATTATAATTTGCACACTACAAACCACTAAAATACCATTCTCAATAATATCCTTGTATCAGATTTTATTCTACCTCCAAAATGAGAAACAACCACCGTGATTCCCCTCACTGTAGTTGTTATCATTTTATGATTGTCAGAATTGCAAATATGGCTAATAACCGCACAATGATACATCCCTCCATATCTACTGAAACTGTTCTCTTGTTATATCGATTGGATAACTTTTTCTCATTTGTTATCACACTTTTATTATCTGTATAAACGCTAAAATAAGACACTATCTATTCTTATGCAGATTGCACGATATTCTATTTCTCCAGAAAATCAAATGCCTCTTTTAAAGTACGCACTCCAACCAACCGAATCTGAAAGGCAGAATCTGTTAAACTGTGCATAGATTGTTTCGGTATGACACAAGTGGTAAAACCCATTCGCTCTGCTTCCCGAATCCGCTGCGTCAAATTGGAAATACTGCGTACTTCTCCACCCAGTCCCAATTCTCCAAATGCTGCTACATGTTCGTCAATTGCCTTGTCCCGCAAAGAAGAATAGAGACAGAGTGCCACTGCCAAATCCCCAGACGGCTCATCTAAACGAAAACCACCAACCACATTCAAATAGACATCCAATGTGCCATAAAATAAACCGCAACGTTTTTCCAAAATTGCAAGAATAATTGCAACACGGTTAAAATCGAATCCGTTCGCCATTCGTCTCGGACTTGGTAAACTACTCTTCGTTACTAACACCTGTACTTCTGCCAGAATGGGTCTAGAACCTTCCATCACGCAAGTAACACACGTTCCGGAGACATTGGTCGGTCTGTCTTCTAACAGCATCGCAGACGGATTTAACACTTCCTGCAACCCCTGTTCCATCATTTCAAATACACCGATTTCATTGGTAGAGCCAAACCGATTCTTAACAGCTCGTAAAATCCGATAGGAATATTTTCGGTCTCCCTCAAAGTACAGCACCGTATCCACAATATGCTCCATAACCTTTGGTCCTGCAATTGCCCCGTCCTTGTTGACATGCCCCACAATAAAAATCGGGATTTCATATTGCTTTGCTATATGCATAAAGAGATTCGTACACTCTCGCACCTGTGTCAGACTGCCCGGACTGGAAGAAAGATCAGAGCACTGCATGGTCTGAATGGAATCAATGATGACAATTTCCGGTTCACAGGCTGCAATTGTGTCGTAAATGCTCTGGGCATCATTGTTTGCCAACAAGTAAAGACTTTCTGTTGTCACGTGCAGTCGTTCTGCACGCAATTTGATTTGTTTGGTAGATTCCTCACCGGAAACGTAAAGCACAGAATGCGAAGCCCCTAAAAACTCGCAGATTTGCAGCAGCAGAGTACTTTTGCCAATGCCCGGCTCGCCACCGAGCAGGACAATGGAGCCTTTAACCAGACCACCACCCAGCACTCGATCCAGTTCCCCAATACCAGTATGATAACGAATGTCCTCCTGTGTGCTGACTGCCTCCAATGCTTGAATAAAATCTGACAGGTCTGTTTTTTTTCTGGCAGAAGCAGCACCTGCTGCCGCAGGCTGCACAACCTCTTCTATCAGGCTATTCCATGTGCCGCAGGAAGGACATTTTCCATTCCACTTCGCACTTTCAAATCCGCACTGCTGGCAGCGAAACACTGTTTTTGATTTTGCCATACCATTCTCCTTTTTACTCTTAGTTCATTAAGACTGATACTGGTAAATCGCAATATTCTCAAAACCATCCAGCAGGTTGTCTACATTTTTAAAGGCAATTGCTGTTCCCTTTGCCACACAATTCAAAGCATCCTTTGCCACAACACACTTTACTTTCAAAGTATGTTCTACCAATTTCCGCAAACCGCCCAGCATCGCACCACCGCCTGCCATCAGGACACCATTCTCATAAATATCTCCCACCAACTCCGGCGGTGTTTCCTCCAGAACCGTTTTAATTGCTTCGATGATATCCGACACTTCATCTTCAACAGCTGCAAAAATCTCCGTCTCGCTGATTTCCACCTGCTCCGGCATACCACTCACCAAATTCCGTCCCTTAATATACATTGTCACATCTTCCCGGGGATCAAATAAATTCGTCAGCTGAATCTTCGCCCGTTCTGCCATGCGTTCGCCGATCAGCAGCTTATATTTCGTCTGCACATAGCGAATGATCGCTTGATCCAACGTATTGCCTGCAACTTTAATGGAATGAGAGGTCACAATTCCATTCATAGAAACAATAGCAACATCTGTCGTGCCGCCTCCAATATCTACAATCATGTTTCCCCGTGCCTTACCAATATTGACGCCTGCCCCAATTAAGGCAGCAATCGGTTCATCAATCAGATATGCCTTTCTGGAACCAGCACTCATTGCCGCTTCTACCACAGCACGTTTTTCCACATCTGTAATAAAAGATGGCACACAGATGATAATTCTTGGTTTAATCAATCGTTTTCCTGTGACACGCAAAATAAAATCCCGTATCATATACTGTGCCATCCGGTCATCTGAAATTACACCGTTGGAAAGTGGTCGAACAACGGTAATATAATCCGGTGTCTTGCCAATCATTTCATATGCTGCTGTGCCCACTGCCAGTACTTCCTTTGTTCGCAAATGATATGCAATTGCGGATGGTTCCCGCAATACGACTCCACGTTTTCCCAAGGTAATGACTGTATTTGCAGTACCCAAATCAATCCCGATGTCTGTTGTTGCCATAAATGGTCTCCCTCTTTCTTTTTCTATCGCTATGTTTTTATGTTTTTTCCGTTGTTGTTGCAGCTGCAACAAATACTTTTTCTGCACCGCATTGCTTCAATAGTTGTGCACATCGGCTTGCGGTGCTGCCAGTTGTCAATACATCATCACAAAGAATCAAAATATAACCGTCCAGCCGAATCTCTGCTGCTGCAAATTGCAGAACATTCTGCCGCCGTTGTACAGCATTTAACGTGTGCTGCGGAACACCGCCTCGTTTCTTCCAAAGTAGGTCTGTGCGTACCGGTATGTTTGTCACTTCAGAAATAGCATCTGCAATCCGTTTTGCCGGGTTTTGTCCTCGCAGTATTCTCTGGTAGCGTTGCATCGGCACCGGTACAATGGCATCTGCCATCATCCAATCTTCTTTCCGCAAGATATGTTCGCCTAATATCCTGCCACTATACCATGCAAAGTTGAGATTTTCCGCTTCTTTTAAACAGAGCACCCCTTGTCTTGCCCGCCCTTCATAACGGCAGGCAGCAATCGCACCGTCAAAAAACAATCCTTCTTTACACATACAGTTTGCAAGTGTCTTTCCGCAACCGCTGCACAGGGTAGACTCGTCCAATGCCGTTTCCATACGACAGGTTTCACAAACCAGCTCATCCCATGCAATCAGGGTATCACAACAAGGACAGCGATTCGGGAACAAGATGTCAATCAGAAAGCGGTAACTGTTCCGAAGCGGTTTCGGTATCTGCTGCATGAGAATCCCCCTCCGTCATCATATGCTTCAAACAGGTGTAACGATGACACCGTCGGTTGTTATCCACCATTTGATAAATTTTTTTCTGCGACCCGATGAGAATCAAAAGCTTTTTTGAACGGGTAACCGCCGTATAAAGCAAATTCCGATAATACAACTTTTCAAACCCGCCTAACAGCGGAATGATAACCGCTTCAAACTCACAGCCCTGACTTTTATGCACCGTAATTGCATAGGCAAGCTCCAGCTGCTCCAGCTGATCAAACGTATAGACAGCACTGCGACCATCAAAACAGACAACCGCCTCACCGGTTTTTGGCTGCAAAGTGAGAATGGTTCCAATATCACCGTTAAAAATACCTGCTCCTGCTTCTCCGTCTTTGTGCCACTCCATGTCATAATTATTGCGGGTCTGCATGACCTTATCCCCCTCCCGAAAGGTATACAAGGCCGATTTGCATACTTGTTTTCCGGCTGCGGGCGGATTCAAGACTGCCTGTAAACGGCGATTTAGTTCAATCACTCCCAGTAGTCCCTTCCGGGAGGGGGTAATCACTTGAATATCCTCCATTGGATGATAATGGTAGGCATTCGGCAGACGAGTTTTTACCAAGTCCAGAATCAGCTGCGTTGCTTCCTCTGCATGCAGCCGCTGAAAAAAGAAAAAATCCGCCTGTTTTTGCTGCAAATCCGGATAGTTTCCCGTAATAATTTTGTGGGCATTCGTTACAATACAACTTTGCTGTGCCTGTCGAAAAATATGCGTCAGGGCAACCACCGGAACCTGTCCGCTGTCAATTAAATCTTTCAGCACATTTCCAGCACCGACGGAAGGCAACTGGTCACTATCCCCGACCATAATCACTTTACAGCTCAGCCGCAGAGCACGCAGCAGACTCTCAAACAGCAGTACATCCACCATCGACATCTCGTCAATGACAATCACATCACAGGGCAAAGGATTCGTCTCATTGTGCCGGAATTTTGTCATACCTGCCATATCAAACTCCACTTCCAGCAATCGATGAATGGTTTTTGCTTCATAGCCCGTCAAGTCAGAAATCCGCTGTGCTGCCCGTCCGGTTGGGGCGGCAAGCATCACCTGATAGCCCTGTTTCTCGTAAAGAGAAATCATACCGTTTAATGTTGTCGTCTTTCCCGTTCCCGGTCCGCCAGTCAGAATCAGCAGTCCCCTGGACAATGCTGACAAAATCGCTTGTCGCTGCATGTCAGCATACTGAATGCCCTGCTCTGCCTCCTCCTTGGCAATCATACTGCGATAGGCATCGTTGTCTTCTGGTGCAGTAAAGTCTCGCAAAACACCGATACGGTCGGCAATATACCGCTCTGCTCGATAATACTCTGGCAGATAGACGAATACCCGATCACCCTTCTGATAGGCAACCAACCAGTCATCTTTTTGTGCCGCTTCGTAGGCTGCCGTAAAATCTTCTGCTGTCACCTGTAGGTATTCACAAACTTTTGGTTGCAAGCGGTCAAGCGGCAGACAGGTATACCCATTGTGAACATTGTGCTCCAAAATATGCCTAGTTCCGGCAACAATCCGCTGAACAGCCGTCTTCGACATCTGCATTGCATTGGCAAGCACCTCCGCTTTTTCAAACGGTAGTTCGATCCCTGCACCGCACAAAAGATATGGATTCGCACAAATCAACTCCTGTGCACCACTTCCATATCGCTGATAAACCCGCATAGCATAGCGGGAACGAATGCCATACTGTGACAGAAAAAGCATAAGACTCCGCAGGGCAAAAATCTGCTTGACTTCCTGTGCAATGGCTTCACATTTTTTTGGAGAAATCCCACGAATTTCCAGTAATCTGGTTGGTTCTTTTTCCATGATTTCCAATGTTCGGCTGCCAAATGCAGTGACAATTTTTTTGGCAAGGGAAGCTCCAATGCCCTTGATCACACCGGAAGAGAGATACCGCTGAATATTCACAGCGTCTGCTGGCAGTTTTCGTTCCACATACTGTGCCTGAAACTGTACCCCAAATCGAACATGATTGACATAAACGCCGTCCAATGCCAGCTGTTCCCCTTCTTCGACGTCACCCAGTTCCCCAACTACAGTAATCAGTGTACCACCTGCATCCAAATCAAGAACCGTATAGCCATTTTGCTCATTGCGGTACAAAACGTGTTCCACTGCACCCTCTATATGCAGCGTTGCCTGTTCCAACTGCATCTCTCCTTTCCTGCTCAATTGGTTTCCTTTTTATTATACTATTTCTTTTGACAAAATGCAATCGTTTTTCGACGGAAAACGAGCATCCAATAAAATTTTCTCCAACTCTGAAAACGTTCCGCATTGAAATCGGGAATGCGTTTTACAATATTGTCGAATTTCTGTAGTTTGTTTTGTTTCCTCTACCGGAAGCAACAGATAAATTACTGCGGTTTGCAGGGATTCCTGCCACTGCAAGTCGGAAAATAAATGATTCAATTCTGCCTGCCAATCCGAATGAAACTCCAGCATCGGAAGAAGTAGGTAGTAGGCTGCTGGCTTTTTCTGTGGATACAATTTTCTTCTGGTACAAATACAAATTCCTTCAATCAATGCCAGAATAGCAACCAGAAAAGCAATGCCGAACAGGATTGTCATAAAACGTCGCCCCCTCTGTCACAATATGTTATAGATGATATATTGTATGCAAACAGGCAGAAAATGTGCAGAAAATTACCGCTCGACAAAAATGTCGAACGGTAATTTTTAAATACTCCAGTTATTCCCCGTTTCATGTTGCAGCAACCAACATTTTCGCTCCAAACCAGATGCATAACCAACTAATCTGCCATTTGCTCCAATGACACGATGACACGGAATCACAATCGAAATAGGATTCCGACCAACTGCACCGCCGATTGCTTGAGCAGACATTCTCTGTTTTCCTGTCTGCACTGCCAGCTCTGCTGCAAGTTGTCCATAGGAAACTGTTTCTCCATATGGAATTTGGAGCAGACGTTTCCAGACAAGCTGTTGAAATGCTGTTCCTTTTATGAAAAGCGGCAAAGCATACGGATCTGGCTTCTGTCCAGCAAAATAGGCATCCAACCATGCCGCAGCCGTCTGCAAGACAGGCAGAGCAGCACCATCTACCAAATCTGCTGATAACTTTTCTATTTCTTCTATGAAAATGGCCGTAATTTGCTCCCCATTGCTAAGAATTACAAATTTCCCCAGTTCTGTATGAGGATATACCATTTTGTATCTTATTTTATTTTCCACATTTATCCTTCCTTTTCCGCTTATCGCCCATTTTTTGGATCACTTTAATAAAAATCGCCCAAATTACTCCAAATGAAACGTCATTTTTCCCGCTTGACATTCCCAATATCGGTGACAATCTGATAACCTGCCGCTCGTACTCGCTGTTCCAGACAATGACGACACTGTGCTGACTCTTCTCCAGTACAAATTTTATTATCATATAAAGCATAGAGCGTTCGCAGCCGAACCGGTGACAAATTCGGCATCACAACATTAGCACCTGCCTGCAAGCCTAATTCTCGCCCCTGCGGATGAATGGTTCCCAACGCAGTTGTTGCTGGAATGAGGGCATAAGGAAAAAGTAACCGCAAAATAGACAGCAGCCGCAGCGTCATCTGCAAACTGC
>DYCW01000290.1 GCA_019417865.1 Ruminococcus sp.
GCCATAAACACGAAAAATGCACGATAGGTCATATATACGTCAATTTTTGAAACCACTTCAAATGGAGCATGCATACATAAAACTGGGACACCGACATCGATCGTATCTACATCCAAATTCGCAATATAAGCAGCTACTGTACCACCGCCGCCGCCATCTACCTTACCAAGTTCACCTGTTTGCCAAACTACATTTTCTGTGTCCAAAAGCTGGCGAATTGTTCCGACAAATTCCGCAGAGGCATCCGATGTGCCAGACTTTCCTCTTGCACCAGTGAACTTAGTAACACAAACACCATGATTGAGATACGCACAGTTGTTTCGTTCCATAACATCCGGGAATGTTGGATCGAATGCAGCATTTACATCTGCTGACAAGCACTGCGAAGCATGGAGTACATGTCTGCCCTTTGCACCAAAGCAGTCAGCCAAATCCTCCATAAAATATTTCAAATAAGAAGAACACAGTCCGGTATTGCCATCACTTCCAGTTTCCTCTTTATCCGTCAAAATGACCACAGCAGTATGTTCTGGTGTATTAGAATCCAGCAGAGCACGCAATGCTGGATATGCACAAACACGGTCATCATGACCATAACCACCAATCATGCTGCGATCAAATCCAATCTCTTTGACAGGAAAAGCCGGAACGACTTCCAATTCTGCTGAAACAAAATCAGATTCTGTGATCCCATACTTTTCATACAAAATGTGTAGCAAATTCAGTTTGACTGACTCACTCTCCTCTTCTTTTTTAAATGGCATAGAACCAATTAACAAATTCAGCTCTTCCCCACGGATAATGCTGCTGGATGGTCGCTTCATTTGCTCCTGTGCCAGATGAGGAAGCAAATCAGTAACACAGAAAACAGGATCTTCTTCTGCTTCACCAACATTTACAGTTATTTTTGTGCCGTCTGCTTTTACAATGACACCATGCAGAGAGAGTGGAAGGGCTGCCCATTGATATTTTTTAATGCCACCATAGTAATGTGTTTTAAACAATGCCAGTTCACTATCTTCATACAGTGGATTTTGCTTCAGATCCAGCCGCGGAGAATCAATATGTGCCGCACAAAGACGGACGCCTTCTGTAATCGGTGCAGTGCCAATGATTGCAGCAATGATTGCCTTTCCACGGTTATTCCGATAGATTTTATCACCGGTTTTCAGTGACATACCAGGGATAAACGACACAAAGCCATGTTCCTGTAAAAGGGATTCCACCTCTGTACAAGCTTCCCGTTCTGTTTTTGCATGATTTAAAAATGACATATAATCCTTGCAAAAGCTCTCGCAAGCAGCCATTTCTTCCTCTGTCATACGAAGTGCACCATGTTTTTTCTTCGCAAATAGGGTTTCCTTCCACTGCTTGCTTTCTGATTTTTTCTCTTCTTCCATTTCAGATACCTCCTGTGCGAATGGTATAAATGCTTTGTTGGCAACGTTGTGTTTTATTTTAACGTTACGCTTTTTTCTATTATATCACACTTTTTGAAAAAAAGCAATGCTAAAAATGAAAATGAAAACAATTTAAAACAACATAACGGCTGCAACATAATTCCTATTACAGCTGTTACGTATAAAGCAATTCATTCAAACAAGTTCTGTTTCATATTGATCTATATAGTATTTCTTTACCTTTTCAACTACTTCTTTAGAAACCGTTTCTAAATTTATCAAATCTTTATTGTTTTTAATAATAAAATCAGAATGTTCTAGAAAAAAATAATCTGGCATTTGTACATGCATTCTTGCCAGTGCAGATTCTTCTGTCATGTGATCTCGCTGCATAAT
>DYCW01000291.1 GCA_019417865.1 Ruminococcus sp.
TGCTCTCTTCGTTCCATTCTATCCATGTTCAGACCTCATTTCTTTGTAGTTCCAAATTGTCAACAACACAGCCTATCGCTTCCATACGCTGTACTGTCCCCGTGTTGCCGATAGGTCAGCTAACAATTCCCCACAATATGGGCAATATAACTTCTTCATAATATCCTCACTTTCTGCCGAAATCCGTCCGACTCTTGGCTTTCGGTTTTTCGCTCTGTTCTTGAATTTGTTTCTGTCCTTTACTGTGATTTTATTATATCATGGTTTAGTGCTAAAGTCAAGCTATTATTTCTACAATTTACAAAAAATCTATAATTAAAATATTTTCGTAATATTTGACAAATTTCAATCGCTATGATACAATATACTTAGCGATAAGTTAAACCATAATAAGAAGAGGTGACACCATGGCAACTATGATATGTCAGATGTGCGGAAAAGAAGTAGAACGAACATCTAATGTCCAGAAATATTGTGAAGAATGCAGAATCAGGAAGCAGTCCGAAAGAAACAATTCTTACAAAAAAAGAAAAGAAGATGGCGTAGCTAACATTGTTGGTGCAACTGCAATATGCCAAGAATGCGGAAAAGAATTTGTAAGAAACACTGGCAACCAGAAGCTCTGTACTGAATGTTCTCAAAAAGGAGCAGCAAGCAAGAAAAAATTTTCTGAGATGACACAGGAACAGCGACATGAAGAATATGTAAAAAACACTCAAATTCAAAATAAGCTGTATGATAGATTAAGTATCTATATTCCAAAAGGGAAAAAAACTGATTTGCAGGAACTCTCCAAAGTTTTCGGAATCAGTTTAAATACATTTGTAAATCAAGCTATAGAATCATACGAAGAGCAAATTCGTTCGGAAATCAATAAAGATCATCCATCATCTGACTAACTGAAAACAATATGAGAAATGCACAGGCTAAATGCTTGTGCTTTTCTTTTTGCCAGACAATCACTCCAAATCGCCCTCTCGTTTCTTTTGTTCCGATACAGTATGCTGCATCCGGAGATAATCATCAATCGCCTGACGAGCATAATCAATATCTTTTAGTTCTGCCTTTACCGCCTGATATTCGCTGTTTGACTGCTCACGCTGCTTTATCCATGCATTTCTTTGTTTGACAAGCATTTCCTCACTGGGAACTTTTCCGTCAGGATAAGTTGCTTTCAATTTACTTCCAGCGGCTTTGTACTTTTCAATTTCATGTGCATATTTTTCTGCATAGCTTTTTTTCTTGCGGTCGGGGAGTGCTTTCATATTCTGCATGATTGGTCGATATTTCTGAAACACCCGAAGTGCTTCTATAGTTTCAGATATTGCTGTGATATTTTTTTGCAGCGAGTTCAATTCTTCCACCAGTTTTGCACGATGCATGGATGCCGTAATTGCTGCTGGCTGCACTGCATCTGTACTTTCAATTTTATACTGTGTAAGAATGTCAATCACTCTTGCTGCTTCTTTCATGTTCTGAATATCTGCCCAACGTTCCAATCCCTTTGCTTCCTGAAATTTTTCAGAACTGGTGTCAATGATTTTCGTGCGTGGCGTATAGGAAATGCTCTGCTCTCTATGACGCTTAAAATTTGCAATCCGTTTTATTATCTGTGGCGTTTCATAGTACCAGCCAATTGTTTTTGCTCTTGTAAAACGTTCTTGCCCCTTTAATCGGAATTTCAAGTCTATCTTGTGATTGGGATTGTAAACAACCTCAATGTTATTTGCCTTGCACTTTTCCAAAAAATCATCAAAGGTATCGCTTCGCATGATGACACAGTCCAGCTCATATCGCAGCTTTGACTTCCAAGACTGTCCTTCTTGATCTTGCGACCATTCATACCACTTCTGACCTTTTCCAAGCTGCGGATTTTCAATCACAGACAATTGATGTTCCCGACAAAGTTCATCGCTCACATCACGAATTTTCTGATATAAAAGATTCTGGTTTCCTCTATCGGAAAGGTAGTTCAGGGTCTTTCCATTCAACAGATTCACATTATTCACGATAATGTGATTATGGATATGCTGTTTGTCTGTATGCGTTGCAATTACAAACTGATATTCTCCATTAAAAAGTCTCTGACAAAGTTCTAAGCCAATTTGCATTGCTTGCTGCGGTGTCGTTTCTCCGGGAGCAAAATTTTGATGGATATGCCGTGCAAGAACATTTCCTTTTCCGGAACCCTTTTGATTGCGAACAGCTTCAAACATCTGAGCTGCCAGCTTTGGGTCATTAGAACAAGCAAAGCTATCAACCAAAAGTCCATTTTCTGTTTTTTCTGGATTAATGATATACTCTAACGCTTTTCTTTGTGTGACATAAATGGAATGCACCGATGTTGTTGCCATGCTGTTCTTCCTTTCTTTCAAAGATGAATTTCGGCAAGCTGCAATATCAAATTGCAAAG
>DYCW01000292.1 GCA_019417865.1 Ruminococcus sp.
CCGGACAATTCAGACAAGTTTTCCAAAAAATCCAAAAATGGATTTCCGTGAGTATACGGGGCGATGGACGATTTACACAGGCAAGCTGGGATCTCCCAGCCTTGCCGGCGGCGTTTAGATCGTTTCATTTAGAAGAAAATTCTTCTTAGGCACCCCTTTTCCGAATGGTAATTTCTCATTGCATGCGAAAATGTCAGCAACGCAGATTTTACTTTTTCCTGTCAAACTGCAATCATTGCCGCTTACAAGAATCGCTCTCCCCAAAATGGAAAGAGCGATTCTTTTCTCAAACGGAATGTTTGCTTAGAGTAATTCCATCTTTCTACCTGTGAAGAGTGCCTTCGGCATTGCCCATACCTTGCCGGTTGCTTCTTCCTGATAAATGACAAGGACTTCCTGTGTTTCTGCATGGCTTGCCAGAGAGGTCACCTTCCAAACACTGCCGTCTTCCTGCTTGTAACGGTCGCCTGCTTCGACTGGCTTCGGTGCTGCTTCTACTACCGGTGTTTCCGGTGCATCTGCATTGTTTACAATGTCGTCTGCTACCAGAATCATGGCACTGAACGGCGGCATGTGCACAGAAGCATTGCCGTTGTTCATCTGAATGGACTGACCACTGATTACATCCACCAGAGCCGGCAGGTGGGTACCGAACTGCATATCATAGTTGCAGTCTTCCAGATTCAGTGCGACATAAACGGTCGTATCATTCCAGTCCTTCCGGAACAGCAGTTGCCGGTTGCGGACAATGACAGTCTGATAGTTGCCAGTGCGGAGTGCCGGATAAGCCTTGTAGATTCTACCCAGCTTGACTAAATGGCGATACAGATCCAGATTGCCGCTCCGCTGTAGCTCTGCCAGATCCAGACACGGACGTAGTCCATCGTCGGAGTTGTTCTCATGCCGTCCCTGTATGCCATATTCACTGCCGTAATAAACAGACGGGATACCCGGCATTGCATACATCAGCGTATAGCAGAGTGGCAGATACCGCTGATCGACCAGCGTGCTGGCAAGCCGGTTGACATCGTGGTTGTCTACGAAGTTATACAGGTTGATGCCCTTGTAAATGCCGCCATTTCCGAACTGGCGGTTGATGGAGTAATCAATTTCAAAATAGTTCTTATCATTGTGAGAGGAGTAAATCCCCTTGTAGCATTCATAGTTTGTAACAGAATCCAGCATTTCCGGGTTTGCCCAACGCTTGTAATCTCCGTGAATGATTTCTCCCATCAGCCAGAAATCTGCCTTTTTGCCCTTACAGAAGCTGCGGATTCGCTTGAAGAAGTCGAAGTCAACGCAATCTGCCGCATCGAACCGAATGCCATCGATGTCAAATTCCTCCATCCAGTAGCCGACCGCATCTATCAGATGGTCGCAGACGTGCCAGTTCTTGAGGTTCAGCTTGACCAGATTGTAGTACCCATTCCAGCCCTCATACCAGAACGGATCCCCACATGGACTGGAGCCGCCGAAATTCAGACCAGCGAACCAGTCACAGTATGGGGAAGCCTGTTTCTTTTCCTGTACATCCCGGAATGCCCAGAAATTTCTGCCCACGTGGTTGAAAACACCATCCAGAATGACCCGCATGCCGTTTTCGTGCAGTACCTGACAGATATGTTTGAACATTTCATTTGTACCGAGCCGGCGGTCAATCTGCTTATAATCGGTGGTGTCATAGCCATGTTCTACGGATTCAAAGACCGGACCGAAATAAACGGCATCTACCTGCATTTCTTTCAGGTGTGGAATCCAGTCCAGTACCTTTTCCAGCCGGTTGACCGGTTCGCCGCCTTCGTTGTGCTTGGGGGCACCACAAAAGCCCAGCGGGTAGATGTGATAAATAATCGCGTTGTCGTACCAGTTCATGTTGATTGACTCCTTTTCATTTTTCCTTTGACATCAAAACCAAATAACGGAGAAGCTGTCGGTTATTTTTCCGGTGTACCTTCTAAAAAGTAAGAGGCTTCCATATCCGCCACGTTCAGAGCCAGTGCCAGTGGAAATTGTTCCAGTGCTCTGCCGATCTGGTTTTTATCTTCTGGACCGGAAAAACCCATGTGATACCGGATGGCGAACGCCTCTTCTCTGGAGAGCCGCAGGAATCCGGACAGCATATAGACGGATTTTTCCCCGTGTCCATACGGCATCGTATCTCGAATGGTATAGTAGGGGACTTTTTCCCAGACACCTTGTGCATTTTTGGCGTTGCGGTAGTCGACCGCATAGAAATTGACTTTACACAAGTCATGCAGCAGTGCCACCAGAGCAACGGTTTCTTCGGAGTAGTCCATGCCGTACCGTTCTTTTGTGCGTGGTCTTGCCAGATAGTCCACCAAACATTCATAGACATTTAGGCTGTGCTCTACCAGACCGCCTTCATAAGAGCCGTGGTAACGGGTACTGGAAGGGGCGGTAAAGAAATCGCTGGCATCCGATTGCAGCCAATTCAGGAGCTGTTCTGCTCCACGCCGTTTGATTTTTTCCTGATAGATTTGGATAAACGTTTCTTTTTTGGTCATAGTGTGCCTCGCTTTTCCGGTTTGTTTTGATGGTTCATGCGGTTATTATACCACACTTTCTGACAAATTGCAACCCAGGTGTGGAGAATTGCACAGAAAACCACGTTCCAATGGGAGATTGCATTTTCATGCCGAACGCACAGAGAAGTCCGCAATAGAGCGAAGAAAGGGCGTGACAGTAATTGCGGTCAAACCAAATTTCTTTGCAGCAATCGTCCTGCATTGACAGAATTTTATCGCAAAATATCCGAAAATTGCCCTGCGTTTTTGCTCGAAACGGTTGAGATAACAGCGAATTTTCCATTTGTACCTTGAGATTTCTTCCATTTTGCAGAAATCTTAAGAAAATTTTGTGTAGCAGTTGGTGAAATGGTATGCTATAATGGAGGCAGTCAAAGGAAATCAAAAATAAATGAAAAGGAAAGGAACTTCATTATGGCAGGATTTTTAACATTTACAAAAGAAAAGCCGCTCAACCGTGTGGTAGAAGTCAGTGTCAGCGAAATTGTACCAAATCCCCATCAACCACGCACCGATTTTGACCTTGCGGATATGCAGTCACTGGCAGAAAGTATTGCTCAGAACGGGATTCTCCAGCCGCTTACCGTCCGGAAAGACGCAGAACAACGGTATGAGCTGGTTGCAGGAGAACGGCGGCTTCGGGCAGCAAAACTGGTGGGATTGCAATCTGTTCCCTGTATCATTCTGGACATCAGTGAACGCAACTCCGCTATTATGGCACTGGTGGAAAATATTCAACGGCAGGATCTCTCTTTCTTTGATGAGGCAAGTGCCATTGAAAAGCTCATTTCCTACTATGGCATGACACAGGAGGATGCAGCAGCAAAGCTTGGAAAGGCACAGAGTACAATTGCCAATAAGCTGCGGCTCTTGCGTCTGACACAGGCAGAACGAGATGTCATTATAAAATACAATCTCACCGAACGCCATGCCCGTGCGTTGCTGCGGCTGCGTGCACCGGAAGAACGGCTGCAAATTCTGGATAAGGTGATCAAGTATAATCTGAATGTGGAGAAGACCGAAGCAGCGGTAGAGGCAAAGATTGGACAGAACAAGACACGGGAGAGTTACCGCAAACGCAGCAAGGTCTTTCAGAATGTGCGGATTTTCGTCAACACCATCAACAAGGCAGTAGAAACCATGCAGGCAGCTGGCATTCCGGCAGATTCTCAGAAATTGCAGTATGATACGCATATTGAATATCGGATTCGCATTCCTGTGCAGCAGAGACCGCAGGCACAGAACGCAACAGTACAGAATCCAGCGGTACAGAATCATTCATCCACCAATCGGCTGCCGCTGTCTTAATGGTATCAGAACCATAATGCAAAACGGCGAACAGCATAGCAGTTTCACCGGTATCATTTATAGTTGGCGGCGATAGCATATGGATTGATCGCCTCCAAATAAAAACTCATGCTAACATTCAACATGACGCTCACTTCCCCATAGAAAGAAAAACAAGGGGAATTTCATTTTGATAGAACAAGATAAAAAGAGACAAATCCTGCAAAACGAGTCATTTCCTTTCTCCGGCAAAGAAATAGATATGCCGGATATGACACCCTATTTTCAGTAAAAGAACCGGCACATCCTTCTGCGTGGATGTGCCGGTTCGATTTTTCTTTCATTCATTTTATGACAGTAGGTCATATGCTGTATAAATCAGACTTTTGGTTTGGTTTTGCAGCTGCCGCCGGATGGCATCTTGATACACAATGTCTGTGATAATGATGGCATCCACGTCTGGATACTGTTCGGCATTTCTCGGCAAAACAAATTCCGCTGATGCTTCGGGAAACAGTTGTTTCTTCCGGTCTGCCGATAGATTTTCTACCACAAATACCACCTTCGTTCTGGTTCCCTGCAGTGCTTTATAGCAACATTCTGCAATTCGATTCCAGCCATAGAAAGCAATCCGTTTCCAGCGTTTCCGCTGAAATAATTTTTTCAATGTTTTGCCGGTTTGCAGGACTTTTCCCATATAGTCTACATATTGATAATAGCGGTCACGCTCCTTGCGGTATGTCGGAGCATCCGTTATCAAACGGATTTGTGCCTTTTCGAGCAGTGGAAAATAATATTCCAGATATTTCTGACTGCAAGCCTCCCGAAGTGCTGCAATTTCTTTTTCTTCCTGCTGACGCGGCAGACGGCGGTTGATGACTTCTACTGCCTGAAAACTATAATCATAATATGCCTGCGTATAGTGCAATGGACTTTTTCCTAACCAATGATTGCTATTTCCAATCACATACTTTGGCATGGGAATATGGTGACATCCTTGCAGCATTTGTTTCATCAATTGATAGCAGCGGGTTATATTTTCATTTTCTCGTAAATATGAATCTCGATCTTCAAACGCCTGTACGATTTTGTTTTTGTCACATTGTAAATTCACATTCTTGTTTTCTATCAAAATGATCTGTTCCAGGGGATAGACGGAAAGCAACTGGTCAATGTAGTATTGCATTCGCCGTTCGATTTCTTCCGGTGAAAAGTCAGATAACCGCTTGACTCCCGTGACAGGCGGCAGGATCTGGTGCTTTGCCAAATCGTCAAAAATAAATTGTTCTGCACCATAGCAAGTATACTGTTCTTCTCCGAACTGAAAGTAATCCCTTCGGAACAAGGCAGCATCCACCAAAAGCCAGTCTGATTTTTGTTCCCGTAAAAAATCAATAGAAGTACGGGTTAGATCCTGCAAAATGCAACGCTGTGGAAAGGCGGGAATGTATTTTTTCAAATCAAATGCAAGATATGCTTCCTTGTCTACCGGTATTGGCGGCTCACAGAGGGAAAGCGGTGAAAAACGGCTAATATATCGCTGCACTTTATAACCCCCGTCATCTTTATGCGTGGAAAATGTGTCTCGTAAGATGCAGGTACCGGCAATGCTCACGGTCGCCTTATAGGGTTGTTCCATCAAACGCTCCTTTTGTTTTTTCTGTTTCACGTGAAACAAACAGCAGCCGTCTTTTGATGTATCGTCTGAAATATCAGAACCGGCTGCCTGTCTGTCTCTGTGAAATCATTCGTTTACTTTTGCTTCGGACGAATGCAGTCCGTGAACATATACCGCTGGAGTGGCTCTGGAATCCGGATGCTGCCGTCTGCATTCAAGTTGTTTTCCAGGAACGCAATCAGCATTCTCGGCGGTGCAACCACAGTATTATTCAAGGTATGTGCAAAGTATTTGCTGCCGTCAGCTGCTTTGACCCGAATGCCCAGCCGTCTTGCCTGTGCATCGCCCAAATTGGAGCAGCTGCCAACCTCAAAATACTTTTTCTGTCTCGGTGACCATGCTTCCACGTCAATGCTCTTGACCTTCAGGTCTGCCAGGTCGCCGGAGCAGCATTCCAGTGTGCGAACCGGAATATCCATACTGCGGAACAGTTCTACAGTATAGCTGTACAGTTTATGGAACCAGTCCATGCTCTCTTCCGGCTTGCAAACTACAATCATTTCCTGTTTTTCAAACTGGTGAATCCGGTAAACGCCACGTTCTTCCAAACCGTGTGCACCGACTTCCTTCCGGAAACAGGGGGAATAACTGGTCAAGGTCTGCGGCAGACTGTCTTCTGGTACAATGGTATCAATAAATTTGCCAATCATAGAGTGTTCGCTTGTGCCAATCAGATAGAGGTCTTCCCCCTCGATTTTATACATCATGCCTTCCATTTCGGCAAAGCTCATAACCCCCGTTACCACGCTGCTGCGGATCATAAATGGCGGGATATAGTAAGTAAAACCCTTGTCAATCATAAAGTCCCGTGCATAGTTCAGGATACAGGAATGCAGCCGTGCAATGTCACCGCAGAGATAGTAAAAGCCGTTTCCGCTGGTTTTTCTGGCGGAATCAATGTCAATGCCGTTGAGATTTTCCATAATATCCACATGGTAGGGAATCGGGAAATCCGGCACAAACGGTTCGCCGAACTTTTCAATCTCGACATTTTCGCTGTCATTCTTGCCGATCGGTACACTGTCGTCGATGATGTTCGGAATCACCATCATCTTTTTCTTAATGTCCGCTTCGAGTGTCGTTTCAAGCTGTTTCAGCTCGTCCAGCTTGGTTCCGATGGAAGCAACTTCTGCCTTGACCGCTTCCGCTTCTTCTTTTTTCCCCTGTCCCATCAGGGCACCGATTTTTTTGCTGATGGTCTTTCGCTGGTTCCGCAGGTCATCGCAAGTCATTTTGGTTTTCCGGAACTGCTTGTCCATTGCCAGAATTTCATCTACCAGCGGCAGCTTTTCGTCCTGAAATTTTTTACGGATGTTTTCCTTTACCAGTTCCGGATTGGTCCGGAGAAGTTTCATATCAATCATGGGAATGTTCCTTTCTATAATAAAAATATATACTATGTATCAGTGATACAGAAAACGCATCTCAATTTGCTCCAATATCTTCCAAAACCGAACGCAGACTGCCTTCCAGCAGGAAAAATTCAAAGGACAGTACCATTTCTGCGGTCAAGAGATATTCCACTTCAAATCCTTCCCCGTCTTCATCTTCAAAGAAAGCAGCATCTGCTTCCGTAAACGGCGGGATATTCTTCTGTCCGTTTAAACGCAGTGTTTCCTCTACAAATTCCTCTAACTCCTCCATAGGCAGGTCGGAGCGATCAACCAATTTGGGAATGGCGGCATAATTCTTTTCGTGCATCGCCTGTAGTACTGCTTTGATCACCGCAGTTGCCTGCTGTCGATGTACTTCTGAAATCATATGGATTCTCCTTTTTCGTGCAGAACGGACTGCCCTTCCAATTCCGTCAGCTGTCTTGCCAGGGCTGCCAAATCTTTTTTATCGTAAAATTCCAGCACCAGCGTTCCCTTTTTCTTCCCGTAGGTCACAGACACTTTTCGCTGTAACCGGTCGGTCAGCTCCAATGCCATTTCTTTATAATACTGATCTGTTGACCGGCTTTTTTTGGATGTCGATTCTGCCTTTTCTGTGGTCTCGGCAGCGAGCTTCTCGACTGCCCGGACGGTCATGCCACCTTCTGCACATTTTTTTGCGATCTCTAGCTGTAAGACAGGGTCTGGAATCGCCAGCAGTGCTCTTGCATGTCCAGCCGTAATACTGCCGGTTTCGAGCATTTGCCGAATCTCCTCCGGCAGCTGCAACAGCCGCAGAGCGTTTGCCACTGCACTTCTGGAGCGTCCCACCGATTTGGCAACTTCCTCTTGTGTCATCCCGTACTGCTCCATCAAATCCCGGAAACCAGCAGCTTCTTCGAGCGGTGTCAGGTCTTCCCGCACCAAGTTTTCAATCAAGGCAATCTGCATCGTCTCCTGATCGGAAAACTCCTTGATAATCACCGGCACTTCTTCCAGTTCCAGTAAATTGGCTGCCCGCCACCGCCGTTCTCCGGCGACAATCTGGTATACCATCCCATAAGGCCGTACCAGAATGGGCTGCAGCATGCCGTACTGCCGGATGGAATCTGCCAGAGCGGCGATTGCCTCCTCGCTGAAATTTTTTCTCGGCTGTGAACGGTTCGGTTCGATTTCTGACAGACGCAGGGTACGCTTTACCGGCACTTCCGCCGTATTCTCATCAAATAAAAAATCCAGACCGCTGCCCAGTCCGCCAATTGCCATTGTCATCTGCCTCCTTTCTATTTTTATGATAGGCTGTTATTTCTTTTTTCCGAACAGCCGGATTTTTTTTTCTTTTTTCGGGGGCGGCGTTTCTCCGAGCAGTTCCATGCCGAGTTCTGCATATGCCTCTGCCCCCTTTGAATTTTTATCGTAATACATGACCGGTTTTCCATAGCTGGGGGCTTCGGAAAGCCGCACATTTCTTGGAATTTTCGTCTGAAAAATCTGATTGGGAAAATATTTTGTCACTTCTTCTTCGACCTGACGGGAAACATTCAGCCGTGGGTCAAACATGACAAATAAAATACCGGCAATTTTCAAAGAAGGATTCAAGTTGGCACGTACTGCTTTGATGGTAGTGGTCAGCTGAGAAAGCCCCTCCAGTGCATAGAACTCTGCCAGCATCGGAATAATCAGTTCATCGGCGGCAGCCAGCCCGTTCAGCGTCAGCAAACCAAGTGCCGGCGGACAATCAATGAAAATATAGTCATAGTCCAGCTTGCAGGTCAGCAGCTGCATTTTCAAGCGATTGGCACGGTACTCCATGCGGCTGAGTTCCAGTTCACAGCCGGCGAGATCGTCCTTTGCCGGCAGGATGGAGACATTGGGAAATTCTGTACGGAGAATGGCATCTGCAATTTTCGCAGACCCATTTAGCACATTATAAGAAGAGATGGTCAGTGCACGTTTTTTAATTCCCAGACCAGTTGTGGTATTGCCTTGCGGATCGATGTCAATGCACAAAACCTGTTTCCCACGAGAGCCGAAGTAGGCGGCAAGATTGACGACAGTGGTTGTTTTTCCGACACCGCCTTTCTGGTTTGCAATTGCATAAACGAGGCTCATAGTTTCATTCCTTTCCATGATGATTTACACATAAAATTAGTATAGCACACTTTTTCCAAAAAGTAAAGCATTCTTTCGATTTCCACTACGGTTTTTGAACGAGTAAATAAGTTATGAACATGCATATTTTAATTCTTTTTCAAGGATGATTTTAAGAGTGATAAACAGATAAAAAGTATATGTTTTCGTTTGTGGCTCTGCGTTCGATCTGAATTGAATGACCGATAAAAAAGAAATATTCAAACTAGATCTGCTGAATTATAATTACAAATCTGATATTGAAAAAAATATAAAAAAATCATGAATGTCTGCTGTGAGATTTTTTGTATCTTGACACGCATTTGTAAAAAGCGTATAATAAATGGGGTGTTAT
>DYCW01000293.1 GCA_019417865.1 Ruminococcus sp.
GTGTATAAGAGACAGGTATTGTATTTGTATTATTATGAAGACTATTCCTGCAAGGAAATTGCAGAAGTCATGAAGAAAAAGGAGTCTACCGTGCGTTCCCTTCTGAAACGGGGACGAACAGCACTGCAAAAGGAAATGGGAGGTGACGGTTATGCAGCAAGACTGGAAAACAGTATGGGACAATCTCAATCCGGATGAAGCCGCAAAAGAGCGAATGAAACAGGCAATCCTGCAAAAAATGTATGCGGAGGTACAGCCGAAGAAGACCCAAAAAAACCCGTTCTCCTTGCAGTGGCTGCGGTTTGGCACATTGGCACGGGCAGCTGCACTTTGTTGTGCAGTGGTCACGGTTGCCGTCGTTGGTCGGCAGTTTTCGGATGGGAAACAGCCATCTGATTTTTATGAGAAAGTCTCTGACCAGACAGAACAGCAACCCCCACTTGTGACTGCTGTATCGGACAAGCCGTCAGTTGTGACCAGTACGACAGTAGCCAGCACAACTGCAATACAGGCATGCACTACTATGAGCAGTACAAAAAAGATCACGCCCAAACAGACAGAAGCAACGGCTGCTGCCGTTATTTTACCGTTGGATGAGCCAGTACAAAAGGCGGTGACAGAGCCGCTGCCGGATGACATAGACACATCCGAACCAGATCCTGTTGTGACAGAGCCTGTTATCACAGAGCCTATTGTGACAGAAACAGAGGTGGTCTGGACAACAGAACCGCCGATGACAGAGGAAACGGAAACAACTACCACTTTCCGTGGCGTTGCAACGTATGGTTCCTTATATGATTTTCAATATGCACGCTGGAGCGGTGTGCATTATCAAACGAATTATGAAACCGTTTCCTATGAGGATTTGGATGACCTTGCCGGTTTTTCTGTTGCCATCCAGGCAGAGGGCAGCCGGGTTTATACCATTCTTGTTTACCCGTTGAAGGGATATTCCATTCAGGATTGCATTGCAGTACAGTATGCTGGGGATGAAGATTACTTCTATTTTTATGCAATCTCCTGAGTGTTTATATAGATTGCAGAACGGTTGTCTGCCGATCGGATAACTGCTGCGAATCAGAAATCAGAAAATGAGGGTATAAAAAATGAATACACCGAATTGGATTACGGTGACGTTGAAAACGGCATGTTCTGACAGCGATTCTTATATGGGCAGACTCATACAGAAAAAGCAGGCAGAACAGAATTGTTCGTTTCACGCAGAAAGAAACAGGACATTGCTCCAGCTGACCTGTCGGCAGGTTAGTCCGTTGCGGTACGACTTTTCTGTTTCAGATGGAAATTGGAACAAAGAAGATATCATGGCGTTTTGTGGTATGCTACTGCAATGTGCAGAAGTGGACAATGTACTGGTTGGATGGATGAAGCCAAAGGCAGAAACAAAGGTGATGATTTCACCGGTGGCAGCATTTTGGCATACTGTAAAGGTGCATTTGCAACCGCAGCGGCTTGTGACGCACATGCAGTATTCCCACTCAAAAGGATAAGTTGCATATTTGTTCATTGGATTTTGGGAGACAGTGTCGTACAAACGGCACTGTTTCTCTTTTTTGGCGATTTGATGGATTTGGGATTGTGTGAAGTTGGTGAAAATTTCGGAAATGCTTGACACTGCCCCACCGCTTTGCTATAATAATGATGATATTTTGGAATGACCGACAGGTGGTGAATCCCATATGCGACAAAAAAAGTCAATGATTGTGGAAAATCGTGATCAATATCGTGGCGTTTTTTCATTTTGTTCCACGGGCGTTCTATTGGCAGCACTAACCGGCTGCTTTGCATGGATCTGGTATCGTTATTACAGCAACTTTTTGCTGCTGCCGTTTTACCGGCGTGGAAATTGGGTCATGATTCTATTATATGCGGTGTTGGTGCTGTTGTTCGGAAAGGCGTTTGGCGGAATGCGGGTTGGCTATTTGAAACGAAGCGATTCGTTTTACAGCCAGATGCTGTCACTATTTTGTGTAAATCTGGTCACGTATCTGCAAGTCAGCTTGATCAGCCGCCATTTTGCAAGGCTGCTGCCGCTCGTCATTCTGATGGGAATTGACCTGGTCATTCTGCTTTTGTGGATTTTCTTTTGTAACAAGTTGTATTTTCGGATTTATCCGCCAAGGAAGCTGATTGTTGTCTATGGTGACAGGGCGGCTGGAGAATTGGTGCTGAAGATGAGTCAGCGGGTGGAAAAGTATATGATTTGTGCATGTGTGGACAGCAGGCAAGAGAAAGCAGCAATTTTTGAAGCAATTTCTCATTATCAGGGTGTGATTCTCTGTGATGTGCCTGGGCAGCTGCGGAACGACTTGCTAAAATATTGCTTTTCTCGACAGATGCGAACGTATGTTGTGCCGAAAATATCCGATATTATTGTCAGAGGCGGTGAGGAAATCCGACTGTTTGATACGCCGCTGCTGCTCTGCCGAAACAGCGGTTTGCGAATCGAACAGCGTATCGTAAAACGGTTGTTTGACCTCTGCTTTGTGCTGATTCTGGCAGCCCCTGTGCTGCTGATCAGTATCGGGGTATGGATTGCCATCAAATTGGATGACGGTGGACCAGTGCTTTACCGACAGAAACGGCTGACCTATAATGGCAGGGCATTTTATGTGTACAAGTTTCGCAGTATGGTCTGTAATGCGGAATCCGATGGACCACAGCTGGCAAAAACAGAGGATCACCGTATCACCAGAGTGGGAAAGGTTCTGAGAAAGTGTCGGTTGGACGAACTACCGCAGCTTTGGAATATCCTCAAGGGGGATATGTCTGTGGTGGGACCAAGACCGGAACGACCGGAACTGGCAGAGGAATATGAAAAGCAGATGCCAGAATTTTCGTTTCGGCTGCGTGTCAAGGCAGGATTGACGGGGTATGCACAGGTGATCGGTCTGTATGACACCACACCGTATGATAAGTTGAAAATGGACTTGATGTATATCGAAAAATATTCTCTGTTGCTGGATATGCAGATACTGCTGATGACCATCAAAACAGCGTTGTTTCCGGGGCAGTCCAATGAGACACTGCACGAACAGACGCATATTCCAGTACAAAAACATATGGAATCGGTGTCGCAGGAGACGGAAATTGCTTCCGGAATCGAAGAGGAGACAAAATCATGAAATCCGACTGCTGTTATTCACACAAATCCACTTTGAAATGATAGAGTCATGCTACGCCGCAGGCGACTGCGGTCAAGCTGGCTCAGCTTGGCGGAGGGGGATTCCCCACCGTGTGTGCATGGGAATACCCGCCGAACGGCGAAATGCGGTCAAGCTGGCTACAGCTTGGCGGAGGGGTGCAGGGGAACAAGCTGTTCCCCTGCAAAGTGAACGAGTTGGAACAAGCTGTTGGATAACAAACAGCATTCCGTCCATCGCCCTTTTAAAAATATTCTGATCGAATTTGTAAAAAGGTTGCAACGGGGGCGATGGACGGTTACCTATGCAAAAGTGGGGGTGGAACCCCCTTTTGCCGGTGAAGATCAGACTGTTTTCCCTAAGCGAAAATGGATTTGCATGGCGGTTATTACGGCTGGCGGACGGGGCAACGCTTCTGATGATGCCGCCGCACGGCAAAGCCGAAATAATTTCTTTCGATGACGAGCGGTGATTCCTTTCCGGAAGGGCATTAAC
>DYCW01000294.1 GCA_019417865.1 Ruminococcus sp.
GGGAGGAATATTTTGATATTTATCTTTCGGAGTTGCGTTATTTGCAGGAACATGCAGAAGAAATTATTTGATGAGAATCATTTTCCTTTTCTTTGCATTTGTGATGTGATTTTGGAAAAAAGAAAAATAATCAAAAAAATCCATAATAACAGTCGTAGTCATGTGAAAATCAGTTGACAAAAAGGTTTTTTTATGATAAAATGGAAAATACTGAAACAATTCATTTGTATCTGTTTGTGTACTGTTTACGATTTTGCCGTATTTGGTGAAATGCCAACAGATTTTGTTTCAAAAATAAAATCATATCTGTACAAATAGACATATTTTGTACAGGGACAATCCGTCAGCTGTGTGAGAAAAAAAGAACACATTATTTTAATTGTATGGACGGGGAGAAATGTTAGGGGATGACAACAAAAACATGCAACATCAATATTGGAAAGCAATCTGTGGTCTTGCTGCTGTGATGGGATTATGCAGTGCCTGCAGCAATGTCAATAATCCCGAGGAGGTTGCCATACTGCAGGAAAAATCAGATGCCGTTATGGCAATGGCAGCCGAAACTGCTCCAACAGAAACAACAGTAACGACTGCGGAAACAACAACGGTCACAACTACCACTACAACTGATTTGTGTGCACCTTTTATCGATTATGATATGGATATTGATCCAGACAAGCCCATGGTTGCATTGACGTTTGATGATGGACCAAGCGAACATACAGCCACCATTTTGGATGCATTGGAACAAAACAATGCACACGCTACTTTCTTTGTAGTTGGAGAAAATATCAATACTTGTACAGAAGAGTATATCAAACGGGCTGCTTCGATTGGCTGTGAAATCGGCAGTCATACTTATGACCACTGTGATTTGACCAGTGTTTCTGCGAAAGAGGTAGATGATACGGTAACGAAAACGGATGATATCGTTTTTGATCTGATTGGACGTTATCCGTATTGGCTGCGGCCGCCTTATGGTGCATTTAATGACAGCGTCCGGCTGCAAATTCAAAAACCGCTTGCGTTTTGGTCCATCGATACCAGAGACTGGGATACCAGAGACACCGCTTCGACTGTAAACGTTGTATTGAATTACATAGAAGACGGTGATATCGTGTTAATGCATGACTTTTATGCTCCTACTGCAGCGGCGGCAGAACAACTGATTCCGACTTTGATCGAACAGGGTTACCAGTTGGTCACGTTGAGTGAGATGGCATATTACCGGGATTTTCAGTTGGAAAATGGCATGCTAGTCATTGACATGCATCCGGATGAACCAAGCTACTATCCAACGCCCGATGTTTCCGACAGCACAACCGCTATAGAGTCCTCGTCAGAGGAGACAACAGAAACCGTTACCGCCTGTGAGAAAACAGCGTGTACAGATTCCGCAGAATAATGCTTACCATTTCCCTATTTGTTTCAAACAGAAGGAAAGCACTGTCTGTAAGACGGACAAATCTTTTGTGTATAAAATAAGGGGCCGTTCTCCTGATTGACAGGGGAACGGCCCCTTTTTAATCTCCCATTTGTAGATATTCTTCCAGGCAAATTTTTTTTGAGTATATTTCTAAAGCAGCTTCTTTTCCAACATACCGATAATGCCAAGGTTCATATGTCGTACCAGTAAAATTCTCTTTTCCTTCCGGATAACGTAGAATAAATCCGTATTGATAGGCATTTTCTGCAAGCCATTGATACACTTCTTCATTTGTTGACATGGATTCCTCTGCGTTGATGTCAACTGCCAATCCAATTTGATGTTCGCTGTATCCGGGAATAGCAACCCATTCCTTTGCAAGCTTTGTTGCTTCTTCTTCGTCATATCCCTCATCAAGATATGCTTCTATTTTTTCTGTCAGCAATGCCTGCTGCTCTTCTGTTGTCCGGTAGCCCTCTCCGACAATCGGATAGATTCCTTGCATACGAGCATCATCAAACATTTGTTGTAAATCGGAATAGATTCTGGAATCTACTTGTCTTCCATTTTGCAAAGTCACTAATTCTATACTGTAATGATCAGGAATAGGGTTATAATGATTGACTAGAATTAAGTTCCACGATGTTGCATTTTTCTGTACAAAGGGAATCGAAATGAAGTGTTTACCAGCAATCATCCCTAGAGTCAGTACAATTAACACAGACAGAAATATAATTGCTACTTTTCCTGATATTTTTCTTTTCATGTCATGGCTTCTTTCTGAGATAAAAATTTTGTGTTCATAGATGTCCTTGGCATTTGTTTTAAGATATCAATTTGGATATTATGGAACATTTCAAATATTCTGCGTATTATTAC
>DYCW01000295.1 GCA_019417865.1 Ruminococcus sp.
GAACAGATGTATCAATGTCATCTCTTAGAAAGAAAATATCGTGCCGAACAGAACAGAAGCAGACAATATGGGATAAATTTACTGAAATTTGCGTCTGGTTTTGTAATGTCAGTTGGATTTGACGTCTTTGATTTATCATCATTTTACATAGAGAAGAGACAGCTTCTTCTGCATCTGGCAGGAGATTTCCCTTTCGGATAAAGCGATACGGTGCATAGTGAATAGATTCAAATACAAAGTTGTCATGACCAGATACAAAAATGAGCACCGTATCTTTATTTTGCTCCCGTACTTCTGATGCAATTTGAATACCAGAAATATAGGGCATATCAATATCCAGAAACAGGACATCATACTTTTTTTGTACATCGTTTGCCAGAAATGCTTTTGGATCGGTATAAGCTGTGATGGCACACGTTACCCCATTCTCTTGGAAACGTTTTTCCAATTCATTTTGAAAATGAGAGAGAAAAGATGCATCATCATCTAAGATTGCAACTTGAATCATGATTTTCCCCCCTTTTTGTTCAGTATAGCATAAATTTACATAAAAATCAAGAAAGTATTTGCACACTTTTTGGCATTATTTGAAAATAGAGCAGAAATAAAAGCGACAGCACATAGAAATTGCCATCGCTTTTCCATGAGAAACAAGCAGCGTTTTCGTCAGATTCGTTGTGCCAGTCGTTCTGAGTAAGTGGAACGAAATGTACCGAATCGATCTTCGTCGAGTGCTTCCCGAATTTTCTCCAGCAGGGTATTATAGAAATAAAGATTGTGTGTCACTGCCAGCCGTCCGGCGAGCTGTTCTTTTGCCTTGAACAAATGACGGATATATGCCCTGGAGAAGTTTTGACAGACTGGACAGTCACATTTTGGATCAAGTGGCTGCGGATCGGTTTCATAGCAAGCGTTTGTGATGTGTAAAATACCGTCCCAGGTGAAGACCGTACCATGTCTGGCATTTCGGCTTGGCATAACGCAGTCAAACATGTCCACGCCCCTTGCAACTGCCTCAATGATATTAGAGGGCGTTCCAACGCCCATCAGATACCGTGGCTTGTCCTTCGGCATAAATGGTTCTACCTCTTCAATGATGTGGTACATGACGTCCGTCGGTTCGCCCACTGCCAGACCACCGATGGCGTAGCCGTCCAAGCCCATGGCTGCAATTTCCTTCATATGTGCAGTACGCAAGCCGTCAAATGTTCCGCCCTGATTGATGCCGAACAGCATTTGTTTTGGGTTAATGGTGGTAGGATCGGCGTTCAACTGTGCCATTTTTACCTGGCAGCGGTGCAGCCAACGGGTTGTGCGGGCACAGGAGGTTTTCACATAGTCAAACGGAGAGGGGTTTTCCACACATTCGTCGAATGCCATTGCAATGGTAGAAGCAAGGTTGGATTGAATCTGCATACTTTCCTCTGGTCCCATGAAAATACGTTTACCGTCAATATGCGACTGGAAATAAACGCCTTCCTCTTGGATTCGACGCAGTTTTGCAAGAGAAAATACCTGAAAACCACCGCTGTCAGTGAGAATGGGTTTGTTCCAGTGCATGAAAGCGTGGAGGCCACCCATTTTTCGGATGACCGTATCACCAGGGCGGAGGTGAAGATGATAGGTGTTGCAGAGTTCAATCTGACATTTCAGTCCTGTCAGATCCACAGAGGAGATGCCGCCCTTGATGGCAGCAGCTGTTCCGACATTCATAAAAAATGGTGTTTGAATGGTACCGTGTACCGTTTCCAGCACGCCTCTTCTGGCAGTGCCTTCTGTTTTTAAGCATGTGTACATAGTAACTCCTTATCTTATCTTATAAATTTTCAATGGAAAATGGCAATGTTTGATGTGTGTCTGCTGGAAGTATGTTGCGGCTTGCATAGAATGTTTGTTTCAATATTGCAATGTCTTTGATAATGTGATCCAGTGCACACATAATTTGTTCCATTTGCAGGGCTTCCTGTGTGTCAATTTTTCCGTCCTGCATAATCGTGACAAGCTGCTGAGAAATACTGTGCATTGCCTGTGACGAACCCAGAAACCGCAGTACCAGCCGATCCATATTTTCAGTGGTTAGAGTATCTGCTGTTGTTTCTTTGAGTAGACCGTCAATGGAAACGTCAAATAGTTCGCTGATGGCGATTATTTTTTCAATTTCCGGAAAGGAAATGCCAGATTCCCATTTAGAAACAGATTGTCGGCTGACATTTAACTTGTCAGCCAGTCCTTCTTGAGAGAGTCCAGCCTGATTCCGGAGCAGACGCAATTTATCCGAAAAAATCATTTTCGTATGACCTCCTGATGGATCATCAAAATTTTAACTTGTAGAAAAGCATACAATTATTTTTATTATAACATACGGCAGCAGTAGTGTCAAATTTTTTGCAGCAATTTTGAAAAGCTGCTTCTGTTTGATTCCGGTATCAGTGATATTGTGGAAGGATTCAAAAAACGCACCAGAAATTTCCAGTGCGTTTTTTGAATATATAAATAGAACTTTTCCCTGTTAAATAATACCGACAGCAGCACAGATCAGAACGAGAATGCCCAAGATAATCCGATACCAGCCGAACACTGTAAAATCATGTTTGCGGATATAGTTCATTAGGAATCGAATGATAAAAAGGGATACTGCAAATGCACTGACCATGCCGACCAACAGAATGGCAAATTCCATACCGGTGAAATGAAAACCGAATTTCACTAGCTTCAGCAAACTTGCACCAGCCATAACGGGTACAGCAAGATAAAACGTAAATTCAGCGGCGGCAGTTCGGGAAACCCCCAGCAGCAGGGCACCCACAATGGTTGCACCAGAACGGGAAGTACCGGGGAAAACCGCAGCAATCAGCTGAAAGACCCCAATCAGCAAAACCGTTTTATAATCCAGTCCACCGATGGAGTGAATGCGGGGCTGCCGGTCTTTGTGCCAGCGTTCAATAAAGATAAATGCAACGCCGAATAAAATCAGCATAATGGCAACAGTTAACGGATTGTAAAATAGTGCATGAAAGACATCATCAAATAACAATCCAATTACCGCAGCTGGTACGCAGGCAACAATGACCTTACACCACATTTGCAGGATGTTTTTTTGAATGCAGGCACCGAAACCAGTGGAAGTCAGTGGGTTGGGGTTGGTTTCTTTTTTGTGAAATGGCCATAGGTTTTTCCAGTAGATGACAACGACTGCCAGAATCGCACCAAGTTGAATGACGACATCGAACATTTCCTTGAAGGCATCGCTGGCATCCAATTTGAGAAAGGCATCTACTAGAATCAGGTGGCCAGTGCTGCTGATAGGCAGCCATTCAGTAATACCCTCTACAATGCCTAAGAAGAGTGCTTTTAAGAGTTCCCAAAACATAAGTAAAAAACTTCCTTTCCGTATTGTTTTTCTATTATAACACAAATATGAAAGAGCGTCAATTTATTTGGGGGATTTTTTGTAGGAATTGACTTTTAAATCATGGCATAGATTTCTCTGTCGAAGGGGGATAGTGACCGCAGAGAGAGCAAAGTGGATCTGTTGGAAAAGGGCAGATCGATTTTTCTAAGAGAAATACAAAAATTGATTTCCGTGGCAGCTGCTGTAAATTGCTTTACAAATGCCGTCAAAAATGCTATACTAAAACCAGTAAAAACAGAAAGGAGATTCCCCTTATGCAGCCAACCACCAACCAACCAACCTTTCAGCAACTGCAATTAAAATACTTGCAGCGGCTGGCAGAACAATATCCCACCATTGATAAAGCTGCTGTTGAAATCATCAACCTGCAAGCCATCCTGAATCTTCCAAAAGGGACAGAACATTTTATTACAGATATTCATGGCGAATATGAAGCATTTTCTCATGTCCTCAAAAATGGCTCCGGTTCTGTCAAGAAGAAAATTGATGAGGTGTTTGGGCACACGCTGACCCATGCTGATAAAAAATCACTGGCAACGTTGATTTACTATCCAAGGGAGAAAATGGACATTGTCAAAAAGACAGAACGGCATATGCAGGATTGGTATAAAATTGTGCTGTACCGTCTGATTACCCTTTGTAAAACACTTTCTTCCAAATATACTCGTTCCAAGGTACGGGAAGCCCTGCCTGCGGATTATGCATTTGTCATTGAGGAGTTGATTACCGAAAAGCCAGAAATATTGGATAAAGAAGCTTATTATGAAACCATCATTGATACCATCATTCAGATTGACCGTGCAGAGTCGTTTATTGCAGCACTTTCGAAATTGATTCAGCGGCTGGCAGTGGAACACCTGCATATTTTAGGGGATATCTATGACCGTGGACCAGCACCGCATAAAATTATGGATAAACTTTTACAGTATCATTCCCTGGACATTCAGTGGGGGAATCATGATATTGTCTGGATGGGAGCCGCTGCTGGACAGCTCGCTTGTATCGCTACGGTTATTCGCAATTCTGCTCGCTATGGCAATCTGGATATCTTGGAAGACGGCTACGGCATCAACCTGCTGCCGCTTGCTACCTTTGCCATGGCGGTTTACCAAAATGACGATTGCAAGCAATTCAAACTGGAAGGCAATCCCAAAGCCTATAACTCTGCGGAAACGGCACTGCATATGAAAATGCACAAGGCGATTGCCATCATGCAATTTAAACTGGAAGGACAGCTGATGGCGGCACATCCATCCTTTCAGATGGAACACCGTCGTTTGCTGCATCATATCAACTATGAAACCGGAACAATCCATTATGAGGGCAATACCTATTCCCTGTTGGATAGGAATTTTCCAACCATTGACCCGAAAGATCCCTATGCATTGACATCGGAAGAACAGACGGTTATGGAACGACTGCAATCGGCATTCCTGCACTGTGAAAAATTACAGCGTCATGTCAAGTTGCTGCTGCACCGTGGCAGTCTCTATAAAGTATGCAACGGTAACTTGCTTTATCACGGTTGTGTCCCAATGGAAGAGGATGGGTCGTTCCGCCACGTAAATATCTACGGGGAGGAATATGCGGGGAAGGCACTATACGATTGTCTGGAGAGCTATGTCAGAAAGGCATTTTTAGCAGTTGACCCTATGGAGCAGGAGAAGGGAAAGGATATTCTGTGGTATATCTGGACGGCAAAGGATTCACCGCTCTATGGTAAGGATAAAATGACAACATTTGAACGATATTTTTTGGCAGAAAAGGAAACGCATAAAGAACGGAAAAATGCATATTATCGGTTCTTGAATGATGAAACTGTCATGAATCGGATTTTAGCAGAATTTGGACTGGGAGAACATTCGCATATTGTCAACGGACATGTACCTGTACTGCAAATTGCCGGAGAAAGTCCAGTCAAATGCGGCGGAAAAGTAATGATTATTGATGGCGGTTTTTCCAAAGTGTATCAGGAAAAAACTGGGATTGCTGGTTATACACTGATTTATAATTCCTACGGCATGATGTTGGTGGCACATGAACCATTTACCTCAACGGAAGAGGCAATCCAGAAAGAAACGGATATTCATGCAGACCGTATTTCTGTGATGGCAGCCCCCAAACGATTACAGGTACGGGATACCGACCGTGGCAGAGAGATTCAAGGGAGAATTGATGAGCTAATGCAGCTGCTGGATGCTTACCGTAGTGGTGCACTGCAACAGGAGCGATCTTTTTTTGATGGCAAATAAGAACATGATTTCCGCAAGGGAAAGAGAATTTTTCTTACAAAATTCTTATAAAAATTGCATAAAATTGTTGCAATTCTCTGTGAAACATGGTATACTATATTTAAATTTGCGGAAGATGCAGAAGATTTTGTGCGTTTTTCCAGAAGATACAGTCTTTCTCTGCATCTGTCAACGGCAATGCATTTACAAATGCAATGTCTGCAGCTGGATCACTCCATGGGAAATCGGTTGCAAATAAGATTTTTTCAATGCCATGTTTTTGGATCATTTGCAGCAGCAAGTCTGGTGCAATATAGCTTAAAATAAAGCTGATGTCAAAATAAACTGGCTTGCTGCAGAGCAAAGACAGCACTTGTTCATGCATACGATTTGCACCGCCATGTGCCAGCACAATCAGTGGTCTTTTTGGTGTCGTATTGCCGTAAACCTGCTCTAGCATGTGCAGGATACGATCTGGTGTACAGTGTACTGTTTCCGGAAAACCATCATCGACACCGGCGTGTATAACGACTGGTAAATCCAGTGCCACACATTCCCGTAAAATATGGATGTATTTGGGATCATCTATGAAGGTCTGCTGATAATCTGGATGCAGCTTAATGCCATACAGACTGGCTTGCTGGATTTGCAGCAGGTGTTCTTCCGGTGTCGGGTCATCTGGATGGATGCCGCCGAATGCAAAGATGTTTGGATTTTGATTGCAGACAACAGCATATTTTAAAATGCTGTCAAACTGTTTCGGATTTGTAACAACCGGAAGTGTGACGCTGTGGGTAACACCGCTTGTTTGCATGGAGGACAGCAAAGAGGCAAATGTGCCGTTTCCATATGGCTGGCTCTGGCTTTTTTCGGCAAGCATAGCAATTGTTTTTTCTGCAATCCTATCTGGAAATACATGTGTGTGAAAATCAATAACTGGCATAGAAATATTCCTTTCTAAAGAGCAGCGTATGTAAGATAACATCTATCTTTGTCTGCTTTTTAAGTGATGATAACATACGTTATTTATTGTAGCACACTCTTTTGGAAAATGCAAGCATTTCAGGATTCTGCAAATTACAACAGAAAACAAAGAAAATAGGAGCATTAGGAATATGATAGAACAGCGTTATTATCAAAAAGAAATCGAAACCATGCCACTGGAGGACATGAAAGCATTACAGTCAAAACGTCTGGTGGAGCAAGTCAAGCATGTCTACGAAAATGTACCATATTATCGGACAAAAATGGATGCCGCAAATGTGAAACCGGAAGATATTCATGGTGTAGAAGACTTACATAAGCTTCCATTTCTTTCTAAAGCAGATTTGCGTGACCAATATCCGTACGGATTGCTGGCAAAGCCGTTGAAGGATTGTGTACGGATTCAGTCTACCTCCGGTACAACTGGCAGACGAGTGGTTGCATTCTATACACAGCATGACATTGATATTTGGGAAGACTGCTGTGCAAGAGCCATTACCGCAGCTGGTGGGACAGAGGAAGATGTGTGTCAGGTTTGTTATGGCTATGGTTTGTTTACTGGCGGTCCCGGTTTGAACGGCGGGGGTCACTAAGGTGGCTTCTTTTCAAAAACTCCCTCCCCC
>DYCW01000296.1 GCA_019417865.1 Ruminococcus sp.
ATTCTGGTATGATAATACTATCAGATATACCATTGGTTTGGCAACGGTGCCTTTCTCAGTAATGAGAAAGGCACTTTTTTTATTGACAAAACCATGCGTCTAAGGGAAGTGACTTTTATGCAGACAGTAGCAGACAAAACAATGCTGCACACGGATTTAGTGCAGAAAACAAAAGAAATCAATCAGCTGCTTCGGCGATACGGTGTAAAATTTGGAATTTATAAGAACGGTGTGTTCAATGAACAGTTTTTTCCGTTTGATCCGATTCCAAGGGTCATCTCACATGCGGATTTCCAGCAGTTGGAATCTGGTTTGATTCAGCGTGTGGATGCCCTGAATCAATTTCTCTATGATATTTATCATGAAAAGAAAATTGTAAAAGATGGAATTGTGCCGGAGGACTTTATTTATCTCTCCAGTGGTTACCTGCCGCAGTGTGAGGGCATTACGCCGAAAAACGGTGTTTACAGCCATATTTCTGGAATTGACTTGGTGCAGGCGAAGGATGGAGGGTGGTACATTCTGGAGGATAATCTGCGGATTCCATCCGGGGCTTCCTATCCGCTGATTGCAAGAGAATTGACGCGGATCGCCTCTCCGAAAACATTTACAGAGAATGCGATTGTGGACAACCGAAATTATGCGACCCTTTTGAAAGAAACCATGGAGTCTGTCAATTGCGGCGGTATTCTGGCGATTTTGACACCAGGGAGATATAATGCAGCTTACTTTGAGCATTCTTATCTGGCGGAATTGACTGGTGCTGTATTGGTACAAAATAACGAATTGTTTGTTGAGGATAATATCTTGTACTATCGCACCTATTCTGGTGGGAAGACAAGAGTGGGTGCACTGTACCGTCGAATTTCAGATGAATATATGGATCCGCTGACCTTTGAATCTTCTTCGCTGATTGGTGTGCCAAATATCATGGAGGCGTATCGTGCCGGCAATGTGGCATTGATCAATGCACCTGGAAATGGGGTTGCAGATGACAAGGGAATTTATTATTTTGTGCCAAAGATGATTCGCTATTATCTGAAGCAGGAACCAATTTTGCGGAATGCACCGACTTATTTGCCGTTTTATGAAGAAGATCGTGCCTATGTGATGGACAACTTTGAAAAGCTAGTGATTAAGGATGTTGCTGAGGCAGGTGGTTATGGTGTCATATTTGGCAGAGATTTGACGCCAGAGAAGCAGGAACAGTTAAAAGCAACTATTTTAGAAGAACCACGTCGGTTTATTGCACAGGAAATTATTGATTTCTGTGATTTGCCACTGCTGGACGGAGAAGAAGTTGTTATGCGGAAAGCAGATTTGCGTGCATTTGTATTAACTGGTAAGACGACAAAGGTTTGGGCATCTGGCTTGACTCGATTTTCCAGAAATCCAGATTCGTTTGTTGTGAACTCATCACAGGGAGGAGGGTTTAAAGACACATGGGTACAATCTCGTTAGAGCACAGCGATCGGCTTTTCTGGCTTGGTCGCTATACAGAACGCTCTTTTACTACTTTAAAATCCATTCAAACACATTTTGATAAGGCGTTGGATGCCGATCCGCATTGGTATCAGCAATACCTGACAGCGTTTGGTTTGACAGATGTCTATGGCTGTCGGGATGCTTTCCTAATGGATTTTCTCTTTAATGGACAAAATGTGAACTCAGTGCTTTACAGTCTCTGTCGTGCCTATGATAATGGGATTGTGTTGCGAGAGGACATTTCTACAGAAACATTATCCTACTTGCAGCTTGCCATGGACACATTGGAAAAAGCCAATCAGGCAAAAGATGACTTACTGTATGAGCTGTTAGCATTGCAGGATATTTTATACAGTTTCCGTGGTAGCTTGGAAAATCATATCTATGATATAGAGAAGAAAGCTCTGATTGACTGTGGGCAGTCAATTGAACGCTTGGATTTGTATTTCCGGTTGCATTATTCAGATGAGATGATTCGCCAGGAGTTTGACCGTCTTTGTGACCGGCTGCGGCTGATTCCAAAGAATACACCATATCAGTATAATACCCAGCATCTGTCCACACTGGTGGAACTAATGGGAGAAACCAACATGGCAGATCAGTCAACAATAGCGGTGTATAGTTTGGGAAATTTATTTGCACCGAAAAAAGAACAATAATATTGTAATTTAAATAAAGGAATGACAGAACTATGAGACGACTGCAATTTTATTACAGCACAAAGCTGACATTTAATCACCATGTGCATGACCATAGTTATTTGCTTCGCTGTATTCCCATGGAAACTGCAGGGCAGCATATTGTACAATATCATTTTTCGATGCTGCCGAATCAATATGCCAATGAAAGTACAGATGCATTCGGCAACCGGGTATTAAGTGGTTTTATCACTTCGCCGCACCGGTATCTGGATTTTACGGTGCAAGGTGTGGCGGAACGAGATGACAATATCCCAAAAACGGATTTTATGCCGTGTTATCGTTATCAGACGGCGATGACCAAGCCTGATGCTGCTCTGTCTGATTTCTTTCAGCAGTGTAAGACGGCAAGCTGTGGTGTAGATTCGCTCTCGGAGCAGATAGAAGTTTGGATGCACCAGCTTTCTGCTTATATGCAGTATGAGAAGCGGAGTACAGATGTAACAACAACAGCAGCACAGGCATTTGCAGCCGGAAAGGGTGTCTGTCAGGATTATACCCATATTTTTCTTTCTTTGTTGCGGATGCAGCAGATCCCGTGCCGGTATCTAGCAGGACTGGCATTTCAGGAGGGGGAAACACATAGCTGGCTGGAGTACTGGAATGGTTCTAAATGGGTGGGTATCGATCCGACCAATGACAGAACAACAGATGAG
>DYCW01000297.1 GCA_019417865.1 Ruminococcus sp.
ATATGCTGCAATTAAAAAAAATTGTAAAACAATATGGTACTGGTGAAAATCGTGTTACTGCCTTAAATGGCGTGGATCTGACATTTCGGGAGAATGAGTTTGTTGCCATTTTGGGACATTCCGGTTGTGGAAAGACAACACTTTTGAACATTATTGGTGGATTGGATCACTATACCTCTGGCGATTTAATCATCAATGGCGTTTCTACAAAAGCTTACAAGTCAAGGGACTGGGATGCTTACCGAAATCATTCCATTGGCTTCATTTTTCAAAGCTATAACTTGATTCCGCATCAAACTGTTCTTGCCAATGTAGAATTGGCATTGACGCTTTCTGGTGTTTCTAAATCAGAACGGAAAAAGAGAGCGATTGCTGCACTGGAACAAGTGGGACTTGGAAATCAGCTGCATAAGAAGCCAAATCAGATGTCTGGCGGACAAATGCAGCGTGTTGCCATTGCTCGTGCATTGATCAATAATCCGGATATTTTGCTGGCAGATGAGCCAACCGGTGCACTGGACAGTGAAACTAGTATTCAGGTAATGGAATTGCTGAAACAGATTGCAAAGGATAAATTGGTCATTATGGTAACACACAATCCAGAACTGGCGGAACAGTATGCAAACAGAATTGTCAGAATTAAGGATGGTACCATCATCAGTGACAGTCATCCGTATACACCAGAAACTGAGAAAAAAGCAACATTGAGTAAGGATCAGAAAAAACGGGTTTCGATGTCCTTTTTGACAGCGACCTCTCTCTCTTTAAACAATTTGATGACCAAGAAGGGTCGTACCCTGTTGACTTCATTTGCTGGTTCCATTGGTATCATTGGGATTGCATTGATTTTGTCACTTTCCACTGGCATTAACAATTATATCGAAATCATTCAGGAGGATACACTTTCTTCCTATCCGTTGGAGATTGAAAAGGAAAGTATGGATACAACCAGTCTCATGCAATCTATTATGTCACAGGGTACTGGAGAAGACGAGGGAGAGACAGAACGAGAAGGTGTCTACGCCAATACGGATATCTATGAAATTTTTAATTCCTTTAATTCGTCTGCAACCCAAACCAATAATATGAAGGCATTCAAAGAATATATCTCCAGTAATGACGAAATTCAAGAGAATGCCAGTGCGATCTCCTATCAGTATGCGGTGCAGATGCCGATTTTTACAGAAGATCCGAATGGAAATATTGTGAAGTCTGATTTTATGGAAACATACAATAAAGCGTTCGGTGTGGAAGAATCAGAATCCATGAAAACCATGGAAAGCAACAGCAGTCTGATGAGCATGTCTCCAATGGGAAATGTGAATATTTGGGAAGAATTGCTGCCGGCGGAAAATGGGGATCCTGTTAATTCGCTGCTCTATAATCAATATGATTTAGTCTACGGCAGTTGGCCGCAGAATTATGATGAGGTAGTCGTTGTGCTGTCAAAGGATAATGCTCTGCCAGATATTGTTTTGTATGCATTGGGAATGAAGGAAGAAGAAAAGTTACCGGAAATTCTGACGAAAGCAATGAAGGGCGAGGTTGTTACGGACTATGGACAGACAAAATGGTCTTATGCTGATTTGTGTGAGAAAGAGTTTAAGTTGATTTTGCCCTGCGAGTATTATCAGAAAAACAAAGATAGTTCTGGTTATACAGATCTGACAAAAAATGAAACAGGTCTGGATGTTCTATATCACGCAGACGATGTGGGGACAAAACTGAAAATTACTGGTTTTATTCGTCCAAACGAAGAAGCAAATTTTGCAATGATAAACGGCTATATTGGATATACTAATCAGCTGACAGCTTATGTAATGGAACAGACAAATAACAGTGAAATTGTCAAGGAACAGCAGAAAAATCCAGATACAGATATTTTATTAGGTGCAGAATTTGCATCAGATGAAAATACAGGAAAGACAGACGCAGAAAAGGTTGCAGATGCAAAAGATTATCTTGCTGTCCAACAAACAGAGCAAAAAGCAGAGGTTTATCGCTATCTTGCCACGCTTCCAGACGAAGCGGAGATGCAGGCATATGTTGATCAAACCCTCTCTTCTCATACCAGAGAGGAATTAGAGGCACAGATTACAGATGCCTATGCACAGGAAATGGGTGTGGATAAAGAATCTGTAACCACCTACATTCAGCAAATGGATGATGAAACCCTTTACAGCTATTTGTCAGAAGCAATCCAACAGCAGTATACGCAGCAGTATCAGGAACAGGTTAACCAGCAGCTTTCCAACCTCAGCACAGAACAGCTGGCAGCTATGTTGGATCCATCAAAGTTGACAGACGCACAATATGTTGCGATATTTGATCAGTTTACACCGGAAGTAATTTCGCAGTCTACATACGAAGAAAATATGTCAATTTTGGGTTATGCAAGTCAAGATGACCCATCTGCTATTCGAATTTATGCAAAGACATTCCGGGATAAGGATGCCATTTCCAATGCCATTGCAGATTATAATGATTCCGTTCCAGAGGAAGACCAGATTCATTATACCGATTATGTTGCATTGCTGATGTCGTCTATTACAGATATTATCAGTGGGATTTCATACCTTTTGATTGCTTTTGTGGGCATCTCTTTGGTTGTTTCTTCGATTATGATTGGAATTATCACGTATATTTCTGTATTGGAACGAACAAGAGAAATTGGCATTCTGCGTGCAATGGGGGCTTCCAAACATGATGTTTCCACAGTATTTAATGCAGAAACGTTACTGGTTGGATTAACATCCGGTGTCATTGGAATTGGGGTATCTCTACTTGCTATTATACCAATCAATGCAATTATCCATGGTGTCACAGGAATTGAGGGATTGAAAGCCTTCCTGCCTCCAGTAGGAGCTGTGATATTAGTTGCAATCAGCATGTTCCTGACTTGGATTGCCGGATTGATACCAGCAAAAATTGCAGCGAAAAAAGATCCAGTAGAAGCATTGCGGACAGAGTAAATTGAAATAGAAATTTATTTTATTTGATATAATTTTCTTAATTATATACATTTTTATAAAACCGCTTCTGGCAGTGAAAATCCAGAAGCGGTTTTTACTGCTGTTTCTTTCTAAAACCCGATATTGCATCTCCATTTTTTAAGAAAGTAAAAAGAAACAATTGACAGCGGTGCAGGAATGTGCTATAATTACAAAAATAAAGAGAATAGAGAGGGAGTACGTTATGAAATACCTGAAATATTTTTTAATTGCAAGCATGATGTTGTTTGCAAGTGGTTGCAGTGAAGTCACCAATACATCCCAGACTTCCCCCGAACAAATTGATGTTGCTGATGTAACAACAAAAGTAGATGCGGGAACAAGTGAGGGAGCAGCAGCCAGTACTGTAACGGAAATGGAAGAAGAAACCAGTACAGAAATGGTTGTCACAGAAGCGGATACAGCAGTGACTGCAACGACTGCGGCAATGCAAACCACAGAAACTGCAATCACTACGACAGGGGCAGTTAGTCATACTACAGAGGCAGCAGCGGATACAGAAATGGTTGGAAATACTGGTTTAACAAGAACAGAGTGGTTGGAGAAAGCACAAACCATGTATGAAACTGCTGCAAAGATAAATTTTCAGTATCTTTGTTCCAGTCAGGTGTTTCAATATGATTTTTCTAATGTTCATCCAGAAGATGCAAATTGCTATCTGATTCCTGCTTACACTACCATTGAAGAGGCAACAAAACCCTATTATGAGGTGTTCACGAAGAAAAGTCACACTTCTGATTTTGAGGGGATTCTCCTTGAAGTAGATGGAAAACTGTATGGACGTGCTGGTGACCGTGGTGCAGATATTACCTATCAAGGTGCAAAAGTAACTGCACTGACGGACGTTACGGAAACAACCTTAACTTTTGAAGTAGCCTTAACCTATTCTGAGCCGGATGATGAAACGAATACGATTACGAGAACAAATACATTTACACTTTATGAGGAAGACGGAACTTGGAAAGTGGATACCTTTACCATGCCGTATTAAAAAATCACAACTAACATGAAAAAGGGCTGTTACCGCAGGAAATACGGTGCAGTCCTTTTTCATGTAAAAGATGAATCAATAATGGTTACAGGGCGAACAACATCCGCAAAACAAGTTGCAGAGCAGATTATAAAAGCAGCATTCCAAACAGCTGGTATCAAAAGAAGGAGCGTAGGTCTGTTGCATTTTCTGATAAGAGAATCCGCTGTTTTGCAGTTGCTGCACCAGACGCTGATATTCCGGGCGGTTCGGCTCCATTTGTGCCGCTGTTTTTGCGTGCTGTAATGCAATGTCCTGATTGCCGGCACCGCTGTTAGCAACAGCACTGACATAATACCATTGTGCATCACGATTTTGGATATCATTTAACACACGAATGGCTTCTGCAAATCGGTAATTCTGAATAAAATTGACCGCAGCTTGCAAATGCATACTGTCCTCGTCCTGTGCACCGCTGGATTCTGTGTGAAAGCCAGAAAACGCACCATTTGGATTGTGCCGTTCATCCATAATCTGTTGATATGCCTGCTGAATTTGCTTGAATTTTTCTTCATATTCTGCGGCATTCGGAGAGTTGACATTGGCATCTGGATGATACTTGCGGCTCAGTTTACGGTATGCCTTTTTAATTTCTTCATCGGATGCCTGTTTGCTGACACCCAGAATTTCATAGGGATTTGACATGATAATTCTCCTGCTTCTGCTGGTCAAGATCATTCGACACAGCGGTTTCATATTCCTTTTGTTTGCGGAAAAATGGCTGCCAGATACCGGCATATAAAATATTACGCAGTAAATCAGCGTTTTGCAGAATGGGCAGCCGCTCAAATGCTGCTGCAGCTTCGGTTGCAGCGTGCTGTAAAAGTTGTCTTACCATTTCATGAAAGGCAGATGTTGTTTCCGCTTCCTTCCAAAATGGGTTATAGTTTTGATGTTTGCGGTCCTTTACCAGATCATCATAGGCATCCATGACATAGATAAAAGTACCAAGATAATAACCGATGTGATACAGTTCCGATGCCCAAACATCATTATAAATGCAAAATCCTTCCCCCAATGCCCGTCCGAAGCAGGATGCTGGTAACTGCGGATTGGTTTCTCCTTGTGACTCGTATGTCTTTAACTGCTGCATATGTTGTAAAATGGATTTCGTTTTTTGCGGATATTGTGTACAGATACGACAATATGTCTTTCGGAGCAAATGTGCCAGTGCAGCATGGGAAATTTTGCGATTGTCCTGCCAGTCATCCAGGCAATGCAGATAGGAAAAAAACAGATGTAGATCAGCGATATAATCCAGAATGGAACTGTTATAAACCCATTCTTTTTTTCCAATACCATGCAAACAACGTCGTTGGCAGCTGGTTGCCTCTGGTTCATAGAGTGCATCCAGCAGCAGAGAAAGAAAGGTAAAATCATAGCTTAGTGTCAGGCGGCTGATAAAGTTGCAGCGTTTTTGCAGGGTATGACAAAGTCCGCAGTAATGGGAGCGGTAAATATCATATTCTCGAAACCGCAGGTCTGGTCGATAAACTTGTACATAACCGTACATCCTTCTGCTCTCCTTTTTTGCTGGTAATAAAAAGTGGATGAAAATAGTATATCATAAATTGCAGAAGAAAAAAAGGGCTTTTATAAAATTTTATCGGATTTTCAAAAAAATCATTGGAATCGTCTTAATTTTGAAAAATGACTTGACACCGGATTCCATATCATGATACAATAAAAAGGAAAAGAACGAATAAGGAAATAAAAACGTTTTAGATTGTAGAGAGATTTTTTATTTTATGAGTGTATTTTCCCATGGAAACAAATTGAAAAATTTATGTGCGAATACTCTTGTAAGTGCATAAAAAAAGTGCTATAATAAAAAAGAGCGGGTTTGAATCCGTAAAAAGATAATTTAAACAAGCAGTCAAATGACAATGATTTTAATGGTGGTTTTGCATGAGTGAAACCATTGCTAGTATAAAGTGAGGGATTTTTGTGAAATTAGTTTCCATTGTTGTGCCATGCTACAATGAAGAAAAAGTACTGCCGCTATTTTATGCGGAGATTACAAAAGTGGCGGAACAGATGCAGGAAAAGTATCCGGAGTTGGATTTTGAATTTTTATTTATTAATGATGGCTCAAAGGATGGTACCTTACTGGAGTTCCGTAAGCTTGCAAAAATGGATAAGCGTGTT
>DYCW01000298.1 GCA_019417865.1 Ruminococcus sp.
AACTGACTCTTAATCAGTGGGTCCTGGGTTCGAGTCCCCGATGGTGCACCAAAATGGGCCCGTTGGTCAAGCGGTTAAGACTCCGCCCTCTCACGGCGGCAACACCAGTTCGATTCTGGTACGGGTCACCATTTTTCTTATTACAATCGGTGTCAATAGCAGAGAGGTCCCACCCGTTCCCATTCCGAACACGGCAGTTAAGCTCTCTTACGCCTAAGATACTTGGTCGGTGACGACCTGGGAAAATCGGAAGATGCCGATATCATAGCGGGGTAATGCTCCGCAGAGATTCCTCCATAGCTCAGTCGGTAGAGCACGCGGCTGTTAACCGCGGTGTCGCTGGTTCGAGTCCAGCTGGGGGAGCCAATTAAGTAGAATCCGGGCACATTTATCAATTGAATGTGCCCGGATTTATTTTTTATTTGGTAAGCTACATATTATTTCATAGCGGAGACAGTGTGAGAGGCTGTCTCCGCTTTTTTTGCATGCAATTCAAGTTTTGCTTGTGTTTTAATTTGTATTCTGACCACAATAAATTTCTGTATTACCTTGGGAATGGGATTGTCGGGAACGGAAAATCATGTTATAATAGAATGGATCAAAAATTTGTAGCTAGGCTCATTTTCCAGATCGGATGCATTCATTTGAAAAGTGAGCATCATATATTTTCTAAGAGATAGGATGGAATATCATGAATCATCATTCGGTCGTCGGCATTCTTGCCCATGTAGATGCCGGCAAAACGACACTTTCTGAAGCCCTGCTCTTTCAATCTGGTGTGATTCGCAAACGAGGCAGAGTAGATCACAAGGATGCCTTTCTGGACACCGATCCGCTGGAGCGAGAACGTGGGATTACAATTTTTTCTAAGCAGGCGATTTTACCGCTGTCACAGGTTACGGTTACGCTTTTGGATACACCGGGGCATATTGATTTCTCTGCGGAAACAGAACGTACCCTGCAAGTGTTGGATGCTGCCATTCTGGTCATCAGCGGTTCAGATGGTGTGCAGAGCCACACAGAAACGCTTTGGCAGTTGCTCCAGCGATACCAGATACCAGTTTTTCTATTTCTCAATAAAATGGATTTGGCGGCGGATTCCGAAGCTGATCTGTTGATGCAGCTACAGGAAAAACTTTCGCCATATTGTCTCTCCTTCTCTCAGATGGATGACGGGTTCTATGAGGCGGCTGCCCTGTGCAGCGAAACTGCCTTGCAGCAGTATCTGGACAGCGGTTCTATTTCCAGGGAAACACTTCGTACTGCCATTGCAAAACGGGAACTGTTTCCCTGCTGTTTTGGTGCTGCCTTAAAACAGCAGGGCGTAGCGGCATTTCTCTCTCTGTTGGAACAGTATGTGCCAATTTTACCAGAAAACAGAGTGTTTGGGGCAAAAGTTTATAAGATTACTGAGGACGAAACTGGCAATCGCTTGACCCATATGAAAATTACGGGAGGTACGCTGCGGGTACGAGAGAAACTGCCGAGCGGTGAAAAAGTCACACAAATTCGTTTGTATCACGGTGCAAAGTTTCAAGCAGTGGAAACCGCAGAGACGGGTATGGTTTGTGCGGTTACCGGTCTGACAAAAACCTATGTGGGTCAGGGATTGGGGAAAGAACATGACACGGCACAGCCCATGCTTTCTCCCGTGCTGTCCTATCGGGTGAATGTGCCCCAGGGATTGGAGGTTCACAAGGTACTGGAAAATCTGCAAAAGCTAGAACAGGAGGATCCACAGCTGCAGGTTCGTTGGAAGGAACCGTTACAGGAGATTTCTGTCCGGCTGATGGGAGAGATGCAGCTTGCGGTCTTACAGCGGGTGATGCTGGAACGCTTCTCCATGCCAGTTTCGTTTGACAGTGGCAGCATTGCCTATCGGGAAACGATTCGGCAGCCAGTTGAGGGCGTTGGACACTACGAACCATTGCGGCATTATGCGGAGGTGCATTTATTGTTGGAACCGCTGCCCGCTGGAAGCGGCTTGCAGTTTGCTACAACCTGCAAGGAAGATACACTGGATCGAAATTGGCAGCGGCTGGTGCTCACACATTTGCAGGAGAAGACGCACTGCGGTGTACTGACCAATTCGCCCATTACCGATATGAAAATCACACTCGTTGCCGGACGAGCACACGTCAAGCACACAGAGGGCGGTGACTTCCGGCAGGCAACTTACCGGGCACTGCGGCAGGGATTGCTTTCCACAGAAAGTGTCCTGTTAGAACCGTGGTATACATTCCGTTTGACACTCCCAACAGAACAAGTTGGAAGAGCAATTGCGGATTTACAGCACATGTCTGCAACATTTTCTGCACCGGAGGTGGCAACACCAACTATGCGAGTCTTACAGGGTACGGCTCCGGTATCAGAACTGCGAACCTATCAGACAGATGTGACAGCTTATACCAAGGGAAAGGGGCGGCTATTTTGTCAGGTGAAGGGCTATTATCCCTGTCATAATACAGAAACGGTATTGGAGCAAATCGGCTATGACGGTGCGAACGATCCGGACAACTCCGGCGATTCCATTTTCTGTTCTCATGGAGCTGGCGTGCTGGTAAAGTGGAATGAAGTGCCGGAACAAATGCATCTGCCCTATGTGGTGACGAAAGTGCAGGAACGGGAAACATTGCCGCCGGTGCAGCTGGCACGGCAGGCATTTGCCTACCGCAGCCGGTTAGAGGAAGATAAGGAGTTGTTAGCGTGGTTTGAGCGTACTTATGGAAAAATCAAACGTGACCCTCGGCAGGCATTACAGACGGAACGGGAGCAAACAGTACAGAAACCGCAAAAACCGTTGCAGCCGCTGAAGACCGGAGACAGTTATTTGCTGGTGGATGGTTATAATGTCATTCATGCATGGGATTCGTTAAAGCAGTATCTGCCGGATCATCTGGATTTGGCACGGAAGCAGCTGAGTGATTGGCTCTGTAATTACCAGGGGTTTCGGCAGTGCCGTGTGATACTGGTATTTGATGCGTATCAGGTAAAAGGCGGACGGGAGCATGTGGAACAGTATCACAATATTCACATTGTCTATACAAAAGAGGCAGAAACAGCGGATGCCTATATTGAACGTACCACATACGAATTGGCAAAGGAACGGCGGGTGCGGGTTGTGACATCGGACGGTCTGGAGCAGCGGATTATTTTGGGAAACGGTGCTTGTCGGGTATCGGCAGCAGAGTTTGAAAGGGAAATGGCAGACATCGAGCAGGCAATGGAAGCTTTTTTGCAGAGTGGCAAGCGATCAGGCAATCATATTATGATGAAACAAGACCAATAATGGAAGCAGGTTATCTGTTGTATTCCTGTTAATAAAGCACCGATGTGTACACGATAACACATCGGTGCTTTTTGATTTTTACAATAATTAAATACAGAAGACACCGCCGTGTTCCGGTGCCCGATCCAGGACATCCTGTAATGTGATGTTGTCCAAATAGTCGTTGATAACATGATACAGTCCTTTCCAGACCGGCAGTGTAATGCAGTGATCCGCTCGTTCGCAATTGACGGTATCTCCAATCAGGCAAGAAACTGGTGCTAAATCGCCTTCTGTCAGCCGCAAAATTTCGCCGACTGTATATTCCACTGGTTTTCTTGCAAGACGGTAGCCGCCCTGATAACCACGGTTCGTGAGCAGCATATTGTTACAGTTCAGCAGCGGGACAATTTGTTCCAGATATTTTTTGGAGATTCCCTGCCGTGTGGCAATCTCTTTCAGGGAAATATACCCATCATTTTGGTGGATTGCTAAATCCAGCATCATACGCAGTGCATAGCGACCTTTTGTAGAAATTTTCAAATTCGCTTCCTCCTCTCTGTCTCTTGACAAAGTCTATTTTTCTTATTATACCATGAAACCTATCAGATTGCAAGGATAAAATGCAGTGGCATCTGAAAATCTCTCGGTCGGAATTGTCACAGGGATACAGCAGCGAATGCGGAGAGGGGAATTTGGAAGATGTATGTTTATATTGCAGTACAAATTAGTTGCAATAATGCGTGTTGCAATAAAAGTGCAAAATCCTATCGGGATTTTGCACAATTTTTATTTTTTCTATTTGGAGGGATTTACAAAAAATATGTATTTTTTGTAAATCCGTTTTTTTACTTGTACGTTTGCGTACAAGTTTTGCCCCAAAAACCCTGTATAGTGAAAGGACTTTTTTCCTGCATCGAAAAAAGCACTTTCCAAAGCAATCGAAAGGAGCGATTTGATTATGGCAAGAAGAACGATTCAACCGCAGGAACGCTGCTTCTGTATTTGGTATGCAATGCTTTGTAATATACAGGAAGCAGCCCTGCACGCCGGCTATTCGCAGGAGGAGGCGTTAGAACGTGGTGTTCTGCTGTTACAGCGTGACGACTGTCGGGAATTGATTCATTGTGTGCTGGAAACCCTTTCTCTCCGCAGTTCGGCAGCACAGGTAATGGCAGGACTGGAACGGCTGGCGTTTGGTTCTTGCAATGATGCCGTCCGGCTGATTTTTGCCGCAGACAGTTTGCAGCCGGCGGAGCTGGCAAAACTGGACTTGTTTTGTGTCACGGAAGTCAAACGGGACAAAAACGGTGGTGTCGAGGTGAAATTCTGTGACCGACAGAAGGCGATGGAACAGATACTTTCCTATGCCAACAGTGCCGAAAGCCGATCACAGGCAGATTCTCTGCTGGCGGCTTTGACGGGAGCGAATGCCCATGCAGAGTCCGTTTAAGCCGTTTTCACCGAAGCAGCAGCTTGCCATGCGTTGGTGGGCGATGCCGCAGTATCAGGATTATGACGCTGTCATTTGTGATGGAGCCGTTCGGAGCGGAAAAACAGTCTGCATGTCGCTGGGATTTGTCTGCTGGGCAACGACTTGCTTTCAGGGGACAGCATTTGCACTCTGTGGAAAAACCATCACCGCTCTGCGGCGGAATGTGGTCACACCGCTGCTGCAAACCCTAAAAACACTGGGTTTTTGCTGTACAGAAAAGAGCAGCCGCAATTATGTGGATATTGCCCTTGGCGATCGCAGCAATCGGTTTTATTTGTTTGGCGGACGAGATGAGAGCAGTGCGGCATTGATTCAAGGGATTACCTTGGGCGGCGTTTTCCTGGATGAAGTTGCACTTATGCCGCAAACGTTTGTGGAACAGGCA
>DYCW01000299.1 GCA_019417865.1 Ruminococcus sp.
GCTCCATGTCGGCTGGTCGCCAAGGTATGTCGAGGTCATGAACGGCAATCAGCTTTTTTTGTACATTCACGCCAGTTCCCATTTTTGAAGTAGAGCCAAGCAGTACACGTACTTCACCGGAACGTACCTTTGAAAATAATGCTTCCTTATCTTTTTCATTTTTAGCACTGTGAATATAGGCAATTTCATCCGGTTTTACACCTTTTTCAATTAGTTTCTCCCGAATATCATCATAAACGCAGAAGTCGCATTCTTCTTCCAAAGACTCTCTCTCAGCTGCGGATTTTTCATCTCCGGAGATTTCTTTTGTACTGCTATTGCTGCTGGACGGTACGCCTAAGTCACAGAATATAATTTGTGTCAGCTTATCTGGAGTTGTTTCTTCGTAAATGCGATATACATTTTCTACGCATTGATTCAGCTTTGTGTCAGGGTTGTCTTCCAATGTCGGGTCAATCAATCGTGGGTCGAGTGCAAGTTTTCTGCCATCTCCTGTGATTTTGAGAGGATTATCTATGCGAGGGTCTGTAATTACACGTTTTTGCAGAGCATCTGCACGGTCTGATAGCTCTTGTATCATGTCCTTTTGTTCTTCTGTCGGTTCAACCTGAACAACATGCATTTCACATTCCGGTACATCTAAATCCAGCATATCAGCTGTCCGAATATCTGCAATCTGCTTGAACATACTCATCAGCTCTGGGATTCCGGTATAGCTCATATGTACTTTTTGCTTGACATCACTTCCGGTCGTGTTCAGCTGCCAATCAGACTGTTGCTTGCCAAAAACACTAATCCAGTTATCAAAGGAATCAAGACCTTTTTCTTTCAGAAAATCATGCTCTAAATAACGCATCATGACGTGTAATTCTGTCATGGAATTACTGAGTGGCGTACCAGTCGCCATTACAATTCCTTTACCACCTGTTTTCTCGTCAAGATACTGACATTTCATAAACAAATCCATTGCTTTTTGAGAAGAAGACGTAGAAATACCGGAAACGCCTTGTAACCGTGTTGGTGTAAACAAATTTTTGAATTCATGTGCTTCGTCTACAATTAACTTATCAATCCCCATTTCTTCAAAGGTAACTGTGTCATCTTTTGGCTTATCCAGTAATGCATCCAGTTTCTTTTTTACAGACTTTCGACTGCGTTCCAATGCCTTTACTTCAACCGAACTGCCATCTCGCTCTTTGGCTTCTGCGATTCCCTTTACAATGCTATCTAATTGTTGTTCCAATATGCCAATCTGTCGTTCCTGAGAAAGAGGGATATTGCCCAACTGCTGGTGACTGATAATAACGGCATCAAAGTCTCCAGTTGCGATTTTTGCAAACAATTGTTGACGATTGGATTTTTCAAAGTCTTTCGCTGTTGCCACCAAAATATTCGCATTCGGATAAAGCAATCGGAAATCTTCTCCGATTTGTTCTGTCAGCTGCTTTGGCACACAGAGCATAGGTTTACTGCAAAGTCCCAGCCGTTTGGATTCCATAGCCGTTGCAATCATTTCAAATGTCTTTCCAGCCCCCACACAGTGTGCAAACAACGTATTACCGCCGAAAAGAGCGTGTGCAATTGCATTTTTTTGATGCGGACGCAGTTCAATATCTCTGTTCATTGTTGGAAAGTTTAGATTGCTTCCGTCATATTCACGAGGGCGAATGCAGTTAAATATACGGTTATACTGTTCAATAAGGATATTTCTCCGTTCTGGGTCTTGGAAAATCCATTCCTGAAATGCTCCTTTGACCTTTTCCGCTTTCAGATGTGCTGCTTTTGTTGCTTTATCATCAATCACACGCTTTTCTCTGTCTGAGCCGTCCGGTGCTTGTTCTATTACAGTTTTATAGCACTTTGGTTCTCTCAGATTCAGCAAATCCTCCATTATCTGATAAGCACTTTTATGCTTTGTACTGAACTCCTGTTCATGCACAGATAAACTGCTGTATCGGGTTGGCTTTGGCGTAACCGACCATTCTCCAGACGTTTCTGAATGTGAAATCTGGATAGCATTCTTCATGGATTTTTCAGCCATGTTAAGCTGTCTTTGTATGCTGTATCGCTTGTAAAACGGCTCTGTTTTTATGCTCTTTTGACATTCATCTATCGTTTGTTGCAGCTTATCCATACGTCTGTCATCTGCTGTGCCGAATGTTTCATACATAAACTGCTGGTATATTTTTGGGTCTATCCACGATGCACCAATTTGGATGTCAATATCTTCAGCTTTCAAAAGTGGCGGTTTTGCTTCTTTTAACGCTTGTATATTTATCTCAAAGCGATTATCCGTTTTAGCAGCTTCTTCCGCTAAAGCAAGCTTTTGATAGATATCTCCAGAGAGATATTCGGCTTTCGTTTGGTATGTATCCTCTCCGGCAAATGGTACGAGGAACAACTCTCCACGCAAATCTTGCAGTAATTCATCTTTGGATTCTCCTGTCAGGATTTGCATGTATCCAATATCCACATGGGCTTTTTCAGCCATAGAAATAGTAAGTGCCTCTATAGCTGTATCCACATGTTCTACTGCTTTTGGCGGTTTGATAGTTCGCTTGGTAAAGATATCTGACTTTTCTGCTGTACCTTTGCTCAGGTCACAGTTTTTCTCCAGTGCGGCTACCAGATTATATGACACATCATCGTATAACAAGCTCTTATTACGTCTGCTGTGCAGCAAACCATACTTTTGTTGAAATGTGTCATACTGCGTGTTCAGCTTTTTTTGCAATGCTTGTATCAGACTGTCCGGCTGGTCTTGTTCTTGTGCTGCAAGCAGTTCTCTGGTTGTATCACGCAGTGCAATAAAGGCTTTTACCGTTTTAAAATCCTTGCTTCCATGGTTACAGCGAGCTTCACAAGCCTTATCGGTTGTTTTATAGTAGATAGTGTTGTCCTGTTCAAAGAAGCTGTAATTTCGCAGTTGTTCTGGCGGTGTCACAACAATGCCATTTACTTTTTGGTAAACATCATTGGTTCTGACATCAGAAATAGTTGCAGATAGTTTAGAAACAGCTTCTGCAAGCTGTTCTTTCAAGTCTGCTCCCTTAAATGGCACACAAGTTGTCCCTCTGCCATAGAGCTTATTGAACCAGGAAGCATATCTGAAATTCTCCTTGGTTATTAAAAATAGAATTGCAATTTGAGCAAGAGTATGATATAATGA
>DYCW01000003.1 GCA_019417865.1 Ruminococcus sp.
AGATGAGGTTGTCGCTGCCGTACGGATCATAAAACCACTTTCGCATGTAAAATGCCCCATTGGAAATGACAGATGTGGCATCCAGCCCATATCGCCCTTTGGTTTGTGTGAAAAAAGCTTCATTGCAGGGAAGTGCTGCGGTCGTCGCCAGCAGTTCCGGAAATCGGCTGTTGGGTTTGGCAAGTTGGAAGGTCAGTGTGGTTTCATCCTGTGCGGTGACACCAATTTGGGTGTGATCTGCTGTGCCATTGATAATTTCGTCAGCATATGCTAAACAAGAGAATGTTTCTCGATAAGGCGAACGAGTTTCTGCTAGAAACATTCGCTGAAATGCATATACAAAGTCGTATGCTGTGACCTGCCATGTTTCCCCATCATCAATTTGTTCGTTTTGATTTTCGTCAAAATACCAGTAACAGTCATTTCGTAGATAAAATGTGTAGGAAAGTCCGTCATCCTGCATGGTATATTGTTTGGCTATCGCATTGGAAATCGTGCCGTCTGGATTTTTCTTCAGTAATCCCTGCATCATATTGCGTAGAATCAGTTTGGAAGAAGCATCTGTTGCCAGGAGCGGATCTAAATTTTCCGGATTACCAAGTAGAGTATACGTGAATAAATAGCCGGAGCCATCTGATTCTTCTTTGTGAAACGGGGTGTTACATCCGCTGAGCAGCACTGCTGGCAGACAAAAGCAAATGAGTTTTTTTGTGAGATGATTCATAAGAAATTGTCCTTTCCCTGAAATCAGATAAAAATGAACAAAAGCATACTATTTCATTATAACACCTCTTTGAAAAATATGCAATCCTTTTGTGCACAGAAATCTATTTTTGCAGTTTGCCGCAGAAAGGAATCTTTTATTTTTTTCGGTTTTAAAAACAATTTGCGGTTGAAAAGTGTTAAATTTCTGGGAATCCCCTTGACAAATGGCACAAAGCGTGTATAATAAAGAATGTATATAGTGTTACAGTCGTAATACAAAACGGATTTTATAGTTGAAAATATTTGCCGGTTGGCAGAATGGAGTAGAAAATTATGATCAAAACGATTGGTGTATTGACAAGTGGCGGTGACGCACCGGGCATGAATGCTGCCGTTCGTGCAGTTGTACGTTCTGCTTTGCAGAAGGGCATCAAAGTATACGGCATTCGCAGAGGTTATTGCGGTCTGATTGAAGATGATGTCATTGAGATGGATGAAATGAGTGTCTCCAATATCATTCACAAGGGTGGTACGATTTTGTATACTGCAAGAAGTGCAGAGTTCCGTACAGAAGCGGGTATGCAGAAAGCAAAGGAAACTTGCCAAAAGTATGGTATGGAAGGAATTGTTGTCATCGGTGGTGACGGTTCATTCCGTGGGGCTGCTGACCTGTCTGCAAGAGGGATTGCCTGTGTTGGACTTCCGGGTACCATCGATAATGACATTGCTTGTACGGAATATACTATCGGTTATGATACTGCAATGAACACTTGTATTGAACTGATTGATAAGTTGCAGGATACCTGTCAGTCTCATGACCGTTGCAGCGTGGTAGAAGTAATGGGCAGAGGTGCTGGTTTTATTGCAGTGAATACGGGTCTGGCAAGCGGTGCAGTTGAGATTATCACCAAGGAAGTACCGTATGATCTGGACGAATTGGCAAGAAAGATGCTGGAATGCAAGAAGAATGGTAAGCAGAACTTTATCATTGTGGTAGCAGAAAATATCGGCAATGCAGAGGGCATTGCA
>DYCW01000030.1 GCA_019417865.1 Ruminococcus sp.
ATGTGTATAAGAGACAGATCTTATAGTTGGTGCATATCGACAATATGGCTGCTTACAAATACAACCTGATTTTGGTTTGGATTGTATAATTGTAGTACTTTTCGTCGGAATCACAGAAGAGATGGTTTTTCGTGGTTGGCTGTTGAATGTAACCTACTCGGACAAACACAAATGGCTGGCGATCGGTGCAAATGCAGTTTTATTTCTAATGATTCATTTTCCAAGATGGATCATGGACGGAACTTTTGTCAGCAGCTTTACCAGCTTTGGATTTGTATGTATTCTGGCACTGAGTGTGATATTCAGTCTTGCCTTTGTCAAAACAAAAAATCTGCTTTTGCCAATTGGACTGCATATGTTCTGGGATTTATTGATGTTTTTATTTTATTAAATATCGAAATTTTATATGATAAAAATGACCCACTGTCGATGAAACACGCATCAACAGTGGGTTTTTATCATAATCTTTTGTTTACTTTTTCTTTTGCTTTCCACAGCCTTTGTCGAATGCCGGATTGCAGCAATAGAAGTTCTTGCTATTCAGCTCATCCTGCACCTGCCGCATGGCTTCGCCGAATCGTTGGAAGTGAACAATCTCCCGCTGCCGCAAGAACTGAATTGGATCCCGCACATCTGGATCATCGCACAAACGCAGGATATTTTCGTAAGTGGAACGTGCTTTTTGCTCTGCTGCAACGCAAAATGAGCATTTAAAACTTAAAATTTCCAGTTGATTTCAATTGGAATTTCCTTGGTTTCTGGATTTCTTTTCCCAATGATAATAGAATCAATCAACTGATTCACAACCTCATGCGTCAGATGTTCCAGTGTTACATACTGTTCCAGTTGCGTTCTCCGGTCAATGAATTGAGATGCACTTTTTTCAAGTTCCTCAAGCTGAGCCGAAACCTCCGCTATTCGCTTTTCATATGTGTTCCTGTCCTTGTGCAAATCAGCAGACAACTGAATAAAGTCTTCCTCTGTCAGTATTCCTTTTACTTTATCAAGATACAAGGTTTTAATACCCTCAGAACAAGGAATCATTTTTTCCTTGTATTCTTTCAACTGTGCTTGCAAGCTCTGACGAGTTTCATTTTGTCTTTCTTGAAAAACAACTTCTTGTTCCAATTCATCCATATTCAAATACTGCTCTGAAAGCTTTTTAATTTCACATAATACAAACTCTTCCAGAACCGAAACAGAGATAAAGGAACCCAAACAAGCATCCTTACAAGCATTTTTTGTGGCACACCGCAAATAACGTTTATCATGTGACTTTGCAGAACGCATGACATAACCACAATACATACACCGTGCTGTTCTGGCAAAGATTCCAATTTCTCCAGTAGAAAAAGGCTTTGTTCTTTGCTGAATCATTTGCTGAACCGTGTCCCAAAGGTCTCTGTCAATAATCGGTTCATGCGTTCCCTCCACTCGAATCCATTGTTCCTTAGGAATGGGTTTGTTTTGCTTTGTTTTATAGGAAATACTCCCATATTTGCCTTGCACCATATTACCGATATAAATTTCATTCACCAACATATCTGCAATAGAAAAGTATTTCCACAAAGTAGCCTTCTTTGTTTTGGGTGGTTGATAGCGTAATCCTTTTAACCGCTTGTACTCCGTCGGATTGGGAATTCCTTTTTCGTTCAAATGCCTTGCAATTGCACTTTTTCCCATGCCCTGTGAAAACAAAGTAAACACTTCTCGTACCACCTGTGCAGCTTCTTCATCAATGATCAAATGTCCCTTTTGGTTTGGGTCTTTTTGATAGCCATACAAAGCAAATGCACCAATATGTACGCCGTTTCTTCTCTTGTTTGTCAGAACGCTTTTGATGTTGTCTGACATGTCTTCCAGATACCATTCATTGATGAGCCCGTTAATTTGACGGGCTTTTTTGTTTCCCTTGATTTCTGTATCCGCATTGTCTACGATACTAACAAAACGAATATTCCAAATTGGAAACAACCCATGAATGTATTTTTCGACAATTTCCAATTCTCTTGTGAATCGGGATTGTGTCTTGCAGAGCACAATGTCAAATTTATGGTTTTTCGCATCTTCCAGCAGTTGATTAAATGCCGGACGATTCCGGTCAGCTCCTGTGTAATCATCATCACTGTAGATATTGTATATTTCCCACTCCTTTTGCACCGCATACTCAATCAGCATGGATTTCTGATTTTGGATACTTTCGCTGTCATCCTGTTTGGATAACTTGTTTCGGTCTTCTTCAGACAATCGACAGTAAATTGCTACCTTCATGCTTTCATCTCCTCTTAATCAGATTCGATAAAAACAAACTGGTTCTGCATATTATCATCATACAATTGCAATACCAATTTGTAAATGTAGTTGTTTTTACTTTTTGTAAACTTTATTCGATTCCATTTGATTGATAATGGCAGCCCATATTTTTGTATACTTTTTAGAACGTGCTTTTTCATCTTTACTTTGAAATTTATTTTTGCATTTAATAATTTGTTTTCGTGACAAATGTATCCCCTCCTCATTTTATAGATATGAGGTAATGCTTGTCACATATACAAAAAGAAAAATGAACCTTACTATCTCCCTCTTCTCTACCTGTTCCACCAAGCCATGACAAACCTGTTCTAATCACAAAAGACACCGAATAGAAATAAAAATAGACAGGAAACCGCAGAAAAACTCTGCAAATACGCCATATTTCAATTCCAGCCGTTTGTGTGGGGTCTCCTATTTCATACGAGACCCCACACAAACAACATGTAATACATATCATACATGATATTTGAAATATAGCGTAAGCAGAGTGAGTA
>DYCW01000300.1 GCA_019417865.1 Ruminococcus sp.
TTATGGTATGCTCTGCATTTGTCTCATTTTGTCTCATCCTCCTCCCTCCGTTTTTCAGGTATAAAAAAGACACCGCTGACGTGTGCCAACGGTGTCAAGGTCTATTTTTTCTATTTTAATTATAACATGCCTAAAACGTAAAATCCGTAAAAAACGTAATTTATTTTTTGGATTTTGTCGCATTGGATATTGTTACTCTAAGAGATTCACCGCCGCCCAGATAACAGACCATACCGGCAACCGCTTCCCATGTATACCGCTCCGGAACATCCCTCATGTAGTATAGCTTTACAGCTTCCCGTAATTGATGTTTTGGCAGGGAATCCGCAAATTGTTCTGCCATCCTCATATCTCGCCGCAATGCTCTTGCACGGGTTCGCAGCTGAATCGTCGTTGCATTGTCTGGGACGCCCTGCACATACGCTGTATGCTTGCTATAGGGGAATTTTGCAGCGGATTGTACAGCATCTACCACTTCTTCCTCTCGCAGCTGCATTTGAATGGCATCCAGTTCCGCACGGTTGTCCCTGTAGTGCCGTAAAGCGTGTAACACTTGATTTTTCATTACTGCCTCCTTATTAGATATGTACGATTTCATTTAAAACCATTATACCATATCTTGTGGTTTATTACAAGCGTTTTGCTATTTTTTTCATTTGCCGATTGCAAAACCCAACCTCGCCGGTAAGACGTTCAATGCATTGACAAGCCGCTTCTGCAATAGCCACAGTGGTAGTTGCTTTTTCAATCTCAAGTAAATATTTCTGTGCAGCGATAATGTCCTCACTGCGTTCTTTTCTGCATTGGAACGCCGCCTGTTCTTCTCGCACCAAATCCTGATATTTTCGCAGATTTTCCAGCCTATGGTGCTGCAAATCTTGCTTGTCTATCTGGTTTGCATGATACTGCCGGCACAGAAACTCCAGTTGTGTAAAATACCAATATGCGGAAAGTGGCAGTCCTTTCAGCGGCGTGTTGCCCGAATAAGCAAGTCGTTCCAATTCCCGAAAATCATCTGGATTGTTTACATCATATTTTCGCATGGTGCTCCTTTCTGTGACGGGTTATGACGGGTTGACAACGATTTTAAAACCCCTCTAAAAATATCATTACTATTTTATGAATTTCTTAATAGATTAGAAATATATTTTTTGAAAAGGGTTAGAAAAACCCGTCATACCCGTCATAACCCGTCATGTTTTCGGTTAATCTGTTTCATTCAAAAGAGATACTCCAGAATAAAACCAACCATACATAGTCTTTTTTCGTTCAAACCGTTTTGCAAGTTCCGCACCGAATTTCAAATTTATGTATAGTTATGTAGGGTTGTATGCTAATACAAAACCCTCTTATTTTTTGTGTTACGATTTTATGTATAAGTACATATAAATTTAACAATTTTCTTTAAAAGGGTTTAGAAAACCCTACATACCCTACACAACTCTACATGGTCGACTGGTTTTCAAGTAAAATACCAATAAAATATATCGCATCTGATTTTCTGATTTTTTCGAACTTTTTCGAAAGTTCCGCACCAAATCTCGTATTGCTCATACGGTATTCATTGTTAATGGATGCCCACTGGCAGTAGGCGGAATAAAGTGTAGAAGCCTTGGTTTCACCTTTTCCCGTCGTGCAACACGCTTCTAAGAATGCGGAAACAACGTCCATTTCTGCACGGTAAGCATCTGTTGCCTGTTGTACTGCTCTCGGTGGCGTCAGACCCTCCTGCTGCCAGAGTAGGCAGCCATCAATTGCCCAACGTAAAATGCCAGGAAGTTCCTTTACCAGCTTGTACTTCAGCGTTTTATCTTTTTTACTGCCATCAAAACAAGCAGTAAATGGAATCATCCGGATTCTACGCCAGACACCGTTATCCGTTCCACGAATAATTGGTTTATGATTGGTAGACATCCAGAGTTTAAAACGAGGTGTAAATTCAAACTCATTGCCATAGAGCTTTCTGGCAGTCACCAGGTCTTCACCGGAAATCTGTTTCAACAGTCCTTCATTCAATTGCATGCCTTCTGACGGTTCTGCACTGGTTACAAATCTGGCATCTGCCAGTCGTGCAATATCTCCGCTGGCACCGCTGGAGGATTTCTTCTGTTTCATGATTGACTCTGCCTGTACATTAGTGGCATAGCTGCCAAACAAGTACCGCAGAATTTCTATAAACGTGGATTTTCCGTTGCTGCCATTGCCGTGCAGAAAAAACACACACTGTTCCGCAGTCGACCCCGTCAGAGAATAGCCAACTGCTTTCTGGATGAATCGGATTAAATCTCCATCGCCGCAGAAAATCTCCTGTAAAAACTGCTGCCATCGGGGACAGTCTGCCGTATCTGCCGGTTTGCACTTTGTTGCCATCGTCATGTACTGTTTCGGGTCGCAGGGGGAAATACTGCCGTCTTTTAAATTGACAATACCGCCTGGGGTATTCAACAGATGCTGTCGTTTGTTCAGTTCCGCATTGGTCACGGGGACAAGATGCTTTGTCTCCTGTTCCATTGCCCGTTTGCTGTTGTAAGAACGGGATTTTTTCATATGCTTTTTAAACGCTTCCTCCATATTGGCATCTGATTCATATAACTTTTGTTCTTGTACCATGAGTGCAATCGCACGGTCACACAATCGAAAAATCCCACCGGTGTCGTCTTTTGCCCATTTACAGCCATCCCATAACAGCCAAATGTTATCGGTATAATGAAAACGGATGCGGTTCTCAGACGCTGTAATCAATCGTCTGGCGTTTCCCATATCATCAAATGTTTCCTGTTTCGCTGCAATGGGTTCCATTGTAATCGCCTGGTCTCCAATGCGAATGGTATAATTCTCTGTGGAATCGCTGGAATAGACCTGTTGACACAGTTGGATGGCATTCTGTATGGTAATCGCCCCGTATGTACTGCCAGATGTTTTTCTGTCCCATTTGGGACGCATCAAACCAGACTGCCGAAAAACCGTATCCATCAAACCAGCATCTCGCCTGCACCAGAATGCAAGCATACTGCAAAGTGCCATATCTCCCTCAGATTGAGAATTGTATCCAGCCGCTTCATAATCGCCACGCATCAGCAACTTAAATTTTTCACCTTGTTTGGAACGGCAGGCTTTTTCTATGACTTCAGAAACAGACAGCGGTGCCGGAAGCACCATTTGTTGGGGTTCCGGCTGCTGCATAGAGCGTTTTTTCTCTCCTAAATATTTTTCATACAGTGGTTTGACCGATTCTGTACCATCCGTAATTTCCGCATACTCCGCACAAATATCGCCAGTAAAAACAAAGTATCTGGCAGTATCATACATTTCAATATCGACGTCTTTATTTCTGCGGCGACCCTCTGGCAAATGCCCTTTGCAGATGATATGGATACCCGTTCCGGATTGACTGCGTTCGGTGTAGCTCTGCATCGTGTGGATAAATTCACCAATGATATTGTTATCATCCCCGGAAAGGAAGGCATTCAACTCTGTTTCTTTCCGGTCCAGGTCGATGCCGAAATAGCCCGTTCCATCAAATACAAACCCGATGCCGGAATATTTTCCAGATGCCGCAACCGCATGGTCAAACGTTGTCCAGGTAGTCGGATTTGTAGAGGATGCCATCCCGCCGGTATGTGGATTGATCGGCACTTTCCTGGGCTTTTCCGGATTCTTTGGGTCGTATTCCCCCCGCCAGCAAATCCATTTCGGAATAGCTCGAAGCTCTTTGGGTATCAGTTCATACAAACGATTTCACCACCTTAAAACGGTACTTCGTCATTGCTTAGAATTTCCTCAAAATCGCTCAAATCCCCAATTGTTGCGGCAATTGCCTGCTGGGATTGTCCTGCAAATCCTGTTTCAGGACGCTGTGCAAATGTGTCTGGCTTGCTGCTGGCAGCCGCTTGTTTCCACACATGCTGGCACTGTGGAAATTTGCTTTCATTTATGCGGTCAATCTTCTCACTTGTATTGCCGTTATAGGTATCATGAATGATTTTCACTCGAAGGGCTCGATATTGTAAATCCTTACATAAATCCTGTACGCTCTCATAGGATTTTCCAGATGGCAGCTTTGCAGATTTTGCAAGCTGCATGATCTGCTTGAAACTGTACCCCTGCACCTGCATGTCAGCTGGAGTCGGTTCTTTCTTTTTCCACAAATTGTGGAATACATAGCGATTTTTATAGTTCTGCTCCACATCATTCCGAATCACAAGCGACAAATTCAAGCCGGTAGAGCCGTTTCTTGTCGTACGTTCTTCGATATTGCGAATAATAACTTCATATTCTCCTTGCGGAATCAAATCATAATCATTGATATCTTCATAATTCGTTGCAAACGCCATTTTTATCCCTCCGTTAATTGAATGGCATCTTCTGGGCTGCGGCAAATACCAGCAATGGCACCCGCTTGCCGCATGGTCTCCAGAAAGTGCAGTTGTTTTTGAGATGGTCTTCCTTTCGCAGTTTTCACTTCAATAAAAACCGCTTTCCCGTCTGATTTCCGGAATCCGAATAAATCAGAGAATCCAACCGGCACACCTGTATCAAAATAGCGTCCGTCCGGCGTGTAGCCTTTTCCAACATTCATGCGGAACAGGACACAGCTTTCTGAAAGGGCAATCCGAATGGCATTTTGTATGGCATGTTCTTCTGTCATGCAATCATTCCCCTTTGTTTTGCTCTATAATATGCCCACCCTGGCTTGTATCCGTGTGTGCGTGCATATTCCAATAGTTCTTGATAGCTATTGCATTCTTCTGGTGTTTTAAAATCCAGCACAAATCCCTCAATTTTTTGCAGCTCTGCGGAAACCGTGTCAATTTCATCTGCCTGTTTTTTTACAGGCAACGGCACATTGCAAACAGGGCAAACCGTTCTTGGCTTTCCGGTTTCTTCTGTTGGGGAAAATACAGCATAACAGTTTGGACAGGTTTTGATGGAAACGTCCTTCTCTACTTTTATCTTTTTGCTGCTATTTTTCTTTTTGCCTTCTAAATCCCATTCCCGGTCATCGTCCGGCAATCCGAAACGGGCATAGTTTCCGACATGGTCCAGAATCACTGCACGCTTACCGGCACGGTATCGCATACAACGCATTGCCTGCTGAATGTACAGTGTAAGGGATTGCGTTGGCCGCAGCAGAATGGCACAGGAACAGTCTGGCACGTCAAAGCCCTCTGAAATCAGGTCTACATTACACAGAATGTCCAGTGCACCGTCCC
>DYCW01000301.1 GCA_019417865.1 Ruminococcus sp.
GCTGTAAACCGCCTGCTGGCATATGGAAGACAGATGAAAACCCGTATCAAACCAGTTTCAGAAAGGACGATGATACCAAATGTTGACGAAAGAAACCATTTTGAAGAGACCGGAGATCCAGCAGCTTTTGCGAAATTACAGAAAAAATATGGAAAAGACGGAGCAGCTGGCATTGCAGCACAGAGACAACTATAAGATTGACCCAGCTTTTTATGACCAGTATGATGTCAAATGCGGCTTACGGAATGCAGATGGAAAAGGTGTCCTTGCGGGCTTGACGGGGATTAGCACGGTACGTGCCACCAAAATAGAAAATGGAGTGAGTGTACCGGCAGAAGGGGAATTATTCTATCGGGGGTATTCAATTTCCGATTTGGTAACGGGTTTTATTCAGCAGGGGCGGTTTGGCTTTGAGGAAATTGTATATCTGCTGTTGACTGGAGACCTGCCGACACAAGAGGAGCTGACAGACTTTCATAAGTTGCTTGCAGATTATCAGTTTTTACCGGATCATTTTAAAAGCAGTGTCATCATGCGACTGCCGAGTGACAATATTATGAATGGTATGGAGAAATGTGTACTAGCACTGCACTCTACAGATCCGAAACCGGATGATATTAGCATTCCGAATGTGATGCGGCAATGTCTGGAACTCATTGCACGTTTTCCCTCGCTGGCAGTGTACAATTACCAGATGACACAATACTTCCACAAGGGCAGCAGTATGGTGCTGCACAAACCGGACAAAACGAAAACAATCGCAGAAAACTTGCTGGCAATGATGCGGAACGATGGACAGTATACAAATCTGGAAGCACGGCTGTTGGATTTGGCATTGGTTCTTCATGCGGAACACGGCGGCGGTAACAATTCCACCTTTACGATGCATGTTGTGACCTCTTCCGGTACAGACACCTATTCCGCTATTTCAGCCTCGCTGGGTTCCTTGAAAGGTCCAAAGCACGGTGGAGCAAACTTAAAGGTTATGGAGATGTTTCGTGACCTGAAGGCACATGTGACAAATTGGAATGACCGGGATGCCATCCGGAATTATCTGCTCAGCCTGTTGAATCGGGAAGGGTTTGACCGCAGCGGTTTGATTTATGGATTGGGGCATGCGGTGTATACCGTTTCGGATCCAAGAGCCAGAATCTTAAAGAAGTTTGCAGAAATGCTCTCCGACGAGAAAAATATGCATGATGAATTTCATTTGTATGAGACGGTGGAGGAAATTGCGACAGAGCTGCTGCTGGAGCGGCGGAAGACCACCAAGGGCGTTTGTGCAAATGTAGACTTTTACAGTGGTTTTGTTTATCAGATGCTAGGCATTCCAATGGAACTGTATACGCCAATTTTTGCGATTGCCAGAGTGGCAGGCTGGTCGGCACATCGCATAGAAGAACTGACAAATTCCAATAAAATTATTCGTCCGGCTTATCAGCCGATTGGTATAGAAAGAAAGTATGTACCGTTGCAGGAGCGTGTACAGTAGGCATAATGAACTGCGGGCAAACTGCCACCCCTTGTAGCTGGTAACGTATAGAATAGATCACATTAAATATCATTTGGATAGCAAACAAAAAATGCAATGGAAGGAAGTACTCCATTGCATTTTTCTATAGGATGCCTTATTGTTACATTTCCTTTGGTGCTTCCGCAGTGGTTTCTTCCGGCTTGTTGTCCACCGTCCGCACGGCAAACATCGCTGCATAAGAGTATGGCGGCAACACCAACTTATCTTCTTCGCAGATACCGGCTGCGACATTGCTTAAAGCATATTCACGCAATGCAGCATCGTGCAAATCAAAGTGCATGGTCTTATCGCTCCGATTTAATAGGATGATGATACTTTCTCCTGTGCTGCGATGGAAACGGGAGAATGCCAAAAGCTCCTGCCCTGTCAGCAGGAATTCCATTTCTCCATCTACAAAAACAGAACTGCTCTTCCGCAAAATGCCGAGCTGTTTCGTATATTCCAGCAGGTCCGTGTCTTCGTTGCCCCATGGGAAACAGCGGCGGTTGAATGGGTCTTTCCAGCCCTGCAAGCCGACTTCGTCACCATAATAAATGCTCGGGACACCTGGCAGGAAGAATTGCAGTACCATGGCAGCCTTGAGCAGCTGTTTGCCACGGTTGTATTCTGCCTCAGACAGCCAGTTTTCTGCCATCCAGTCTTTGGATTTCTCGTCGCAGTTCTGTCCGCCGAACCGGTTAATGGCCCGTTCAATATCATGTGTGGAAACAAAGTTCATCAGGACATCTACGGTCTGCTTTGGATAGTTTTCCAGAATGCCCATAATCCAGTCCTTGAAAGCATTGGCATCCATGCCCTTGATATAGTGGAGGATGGCTTCCCGGAATGGATAGTTCATCACACTATCTAACTGGTCGCCAAGCAGATACCGCCGCTTTACGCCGTAGCTTTCCTTGTTGGAAGCATCTTCCCAGACCTCACCAATGACAATCTTTTCTTTCCCGTGCTTCTTGACACACTTTCGCAGTTCGTCCAAAAAGCCGTCTGGCAGTTCGTCGGCGACATCCAGACGATAACCAGCAGCACCCAGTGAAATCCAGTAATTCAGTACGCCGCCATCTCCGCAGATATAGTGCAGGTAATCTGGATTTGTTTCATTGACATTTGGCAGGGTATCAATGCCCCACCATGCTTCGTATTGATGGTCGCCGAAGAAGGAATACCAGCTGTAGTAGGGGCTTTCTGTGGACTGCCATGCACCAACGGTGTCATAGCGTCCGAACTTGTTGAAGTAAATGCTGTCTGCACCAGTGTGCGAGAAAACGCCGTCCAGAATGACAGAAATGCCGTGCTTTGCCGCATCTTCACAGAGTGTTTGGAAGTCCTCATTTGTGCCCAGCAACGGGTCAACATTTCGATAGTTTGCGGTATTATACCGGTGATTTTCATGGGATTCAAAAATCGGGTTCAGGTAAATGCAGGTGACCCCGAGGTTTTCCAGGTAATCCAGCTTGCTGCGAATGCCTTCCAAGTCGCCGCCGAAATAGTCGTTATTCCAGACATGTCCATTTGCATCCGGCTTATAGTACGGCGTGCCATTCCAGTCGTCTCGTATCACACGATCGGTTGGCACATTTTCATGCGGCTTGCCGCTCTTGCAGAAACGATCTGGGAAGATCTGATACATGATACCGCCTTTGAGGAAGTCCGGTGTTTCGTAATGCTTGGAAAATACTGTCAACTGATATAGTTCGCCGTTGTCGATTGTCGCTTCATGGGCATTCCCACGCTTGATATAGTGGCGAGTCCCGTTGCAAGTGTAAGCAAAGTAATAATAATGCACCCCCGCATATTTCGGGCTATATACAACCTGATAGCATTTGCAGCCGTCTTGTTCACCGGCAGCATTCATGGGAAGAAAGCGTTCTTTGAACCCGGTGCGGAAGAGCACCATAACCGGTGGAAAGTCCGGTGTCACGCCCTCCGGCAGATAAATGGTAAATTCACAGTCAGAACGCCGCCGGATGGCACCGAACGGCTTTTTGTACTGTAAATCCCAGCTGTCATAAATACATTGTTTCAATTGGATGTCTCCTTTCCTTTTTGATTCAGCAAGATATTTTCTATCATTTTTTTTGCATTTTCAAAATCACCGCCGCACATGCTGTAAAGATTACAGTATTTCATCGCATTTTCCCGATCACCGAGATTGGCGTAAGCCGCTGAAGCAGCACTTGCTGCCGCTGCCAGACGTTGATTTTGCTGCAATGCATGCAGGGCATAATCCAGTGCCTGTTCATATTCGCCGGTATGCAGATAGAGAACTGCTAAATTCGCATAGGCATATTCATTGCTGGGATCACAGGCAAGTGCCTTGGTATATGCCTCTTTGGCAAAATTCGTCTTTCCGGCTGTGAAATAGACATGTCCTAAATTTGACCATGCACGGGAATAGGAAGGCTCCTGCTCCAAGACCGCCTGATAAGCGGCAATCTCATGATTCCACATCTGCTTGTAGTGATAGCAAAGCCCTTCCATCAGAAAAACGGCGGTATGCTCTTGATAATCGGTACATTTCTTTTCCAATGCAGAAAACAGCTGCAACGCATCGTCATATTGTTGATTGTCATAGTACTGTGTGGCTTTGAAAAATTTTCTTCGGATAGATTTGTTTTTCTGAAATCCCTCTCGCAGAAGATAGCCGTATTTGTCTTCGTAAAAAGCGGTATCCATACAACCTGTTTTCCCTTCTGTTGCAACATTTTTTGGAAAAAGCAGGAGAGAGTGACCTGCTCTCTCCTGCTTTTACAGTGACCTGGAGGCGAAGAATTTTACTTTACGCCCCAGATTTCTCTTGCGTATTCGTTTACGGCACGGTCAGCAGAGAAAATGCCAGCCCCTGCAATGTTATTCAGGGACATCTTTGTCCACTTTTCGGTATCCTGATACAGTTCCGAACTCTTCTTCTGGATGGCTGCATAGGAATCGAAGTCAGCCAATACCATATATGGGTCAATATTTCTCAGAGAGTCTGCTACTTCATTGAACTTACAGCCGTTGATGCCCGCATACATCCGGTCGATACAGCTGTGAATGATTGGGTTCTGATCGTAGTACTGACCCGGATGGTAGCCACGTGCCTTGAGTGCATTGACTTCCTCGGTCTTCATACCAAAGATCAGGATGTTTTCTTCGCCGACTGCATCGCCGATTTCAATGTTTGCACCGTCCAGTGTACCCAATGTCACCGCACCGTTCAGCATCAGCTTCATGTTACCCGTACCGGAAGCCTCTGTACCAGCCAGAGAAATCTGCTCTGAAATGTCACTTGCTGGCATCAGCAACTCAGACAGCGTTACCTTGTAGTCTTCCAGGAAGTAAACGGACAGCTTTTGGGAAATTCTCGGATTCTTCCGGATTTCTTCCGACAGTGCCCAGATCATTTTGATAATTTGCTTTGCCAGATAGTAGCCCGGTGCTGCCTTTGCCGCAAAGATATAAGTCTTCGGTGCAAAATCAGCATTCGGGTTGTCCAGCAGATACTGATACTGTGCCAGAATGTTCATGACATTCAAGTGCTGCCGCTTGTATTCGTGCAGCCGCTTTACCTGTACATCAAAGATGCTGTCGGTATTCAGGAGAATGCCGCTCTTGTTCTTTACATACTTGGCAAACCGCTCCTTGTTGTCCTTCTTGATTTTCCGCAGCTGTGCCAGAACAGTCTTATCATTTTCAAAGACTGCCAGCTTCTTCAGCTCGCTGCCGTCCATCAGGAACTTATTGCCGATTTTTTCCCGCAGCAGAGCCGTCAGACCTGGATTGGACTGATACAGCCATCTTCTGTAGGCAATGCCGTTGGTGACATTCTTGAACTTGTTCGGGGTGTCCAGATATTCTTCATGGAAGACAGACTGCTTGATGATTTCTGAGTGCAGTTTAGAAACGCCGTTGACACTGTGAGAAGCCATTACGCAGAGGGTTGCCATGTGAATCTGGTTGTCCTTGATAATGGACATTCTAGTGGTCTTGGCACTGTCAAAGCCGTTGCGTTCCATCAGGCTTGTACAGTACCGGTTGTTGATTTCTACAATAATCTGGAAGATTCTCGGGATGACCTGCTTTACGAGATTGACATCCCACTTTTCCAGTGCTTCTGCCATAACAGTATGGTTGGTGTAAGCAAAGGTATTGGTGACAATGTGCCATGCGTGATCCCAGGTATAGCCACAGTCATCCAGCAGAACCCGCATCAGTTCCGGAATGGACAGCGTTGGGTGCGTGTCGTTGATGTGAATGGCAACCTTTTCGTGCAGATTGTCCAATGTGCCGTATACGCTCATGTGATGGTTTACGATGTCACCAATTGCAGCTGCACACAGGAAGTACTGCTGACGCAACCGGAGGGACTTGCCTTCCAGATGGTTGTCATTCGGATACAGTACCTTGGAAATGGCATTTGCCATAGAGTTCTGACTCAATGCACTTGCATAGTTTCCCTCATTGAAGGATTGCATATCGAAGCTAGGTGCCTTTGCCTGCCACAGACGCAGCGTGGAAACGCCCTCGCTGCCGTATCCTGAAACATACAGGTCATACGGAACGGCAAGTACAGTATTATAGTTGTGGTGAGAGAGGTAGTGGTAGGAATCCTGCCAATATTCCTGGATGTCGCCTTCAAAGTGTACTTCAATGGCTTCATCTGGCTTTGGATCCAGCCAAACGGAACCGCCCGGCAGCCAGTTGTCCGGATATTCGGTCTGCCAGCCGTCCTGCAATTCCTGCCGGAAAATACCGTATTCGTAGCAGATGGAGTGTCCCTTTGCTGGAATGCCCTGTGTTGCCATGGCATCCAGATAGCAGGCAGCCAGTCTGCCCAGACCGCCGTTGCCCAGACCGGCATCCGGTTCACATTCGTAGATTTGGTCAATATTGATATGGAAGTCATTCAGAATGGAAGTGACATCCTCTACCAGTTCCAGATTGTACAACGTGGTTTTGAGGGAGCGTCCCATCAAAAATTCCATAGAAAGATAGTATACGCTCTTGCCGCCGACGGAATGGGTCTTGTTCATGAAGTGTTGCCGCATGTGCTTGAGCCGCTGCACCATCATAGCAGACAGGGTCTGATAAATCTGCTTATCAGAAGCCTCATCCGGCGATACACTGCATTCCAGCTGCAATCTGTCGATGAACTGCTGTTTCAGTTCTTCTTTTTGCGTGAGTTGTTTTTTCTCCATAATTCTCTCCGTTCCTCGGTGCATTTGAATTTCATTCCTACACCTGTCTCT
>DYCW01000302.1 GCA_019417865.1 Ruminococcus sp.
GACAGGATGTGGATCATGATGGAGATATAGATCGGGATGATTTAATAAGATTGAATCGTTATCTGGCAGGTCAAATCACAGAACTTTAACTTTTTTATACAGGAAAGGATGATTGTTATGAGAAAACTGCAAAAAACTGCAAAAAAACTGTTGGCAAGTGCATTCGCCCTTTCTTTAGCGGTTACCTCTTTGCCGGTGATTAGCAGCACTACGGCATTCGCAGCGGAATCAAAGCCTTTAGTGAATATGATTGGAAAAGTGGATGATTACTATTCCCTGTGGCTGTATTGCAATGATGAAACCGGAACTGCATTTACCTTTTCTGGACGAGATGTTCCAGGTTGCGTTTGGGATCTGTTTATGGAATCGGACACATTTGAAAAGGGTCATGGTGTTTGTTACAGCGAGAATATGTTTAAGCAATATTCTTTTCCAGATGCGGAAATTACAAAATGGAAGTCGGTCTCTAATGCGGATGTATATGAAGTTATCAATTATGGACCTATTATCTGGACGGATGAAGCTGGCGAAGCCCACACCTTTACTTGTATAAAAGATGTGGAAGACTATGTGATGCAGAATTATGATGTGACTTTGTTGAACATAGATGAAATTCCAGAAGAAAAACTGCCGTGGGTAGCACTTGCTTCTAAACCAAGCACAGAACCGACGACGCCTACAGAACCCAAGAAAGAAAGACTCACACGGCTTAGAGATGCAGGGTATTCTGAGGATGGAAGAATATACGGTTTGTATTTGTACGACAATACGGAAACTGGTACATTGTTCACGTTCTATGGGTATGATATGCCAAGCCCTTTTATGTTTTGGCTGGATGATAGTACGGGTGTTTTCGATGTGGGAGCAAAGTTTACTATGAGTGCACGTACAAAAGAAAATTTTGATTTTCCAAATGCGGATATCGTGATGCGGGGCGGCGAAGCTGGTTCTGGAAATGAATATTATGATATTACCAATTATGGTGATATTGTGTATACGGATGAAGCCGGCGAATCCCATACCTTTACTTGTATAAAGGATGTAGAAGATTACTTGATTCAGAGCAATTTGGTTACACTGATAAGCAGTGGAGACACTACAACAACAACGACAGCACCTTCCAATATTTTGATCGGAGATGTCACAATGGATGGCAAAGTCGATTTGTTAGATGCAATTTATCTGAATAAAATCTGTTCCAATATTATCTTTCCAACCGATATGCAGAGAATTGCGGGTGACTGTAATGCGGATGGTACAGTGAATGATGTGGACGTTGACCGGTTAATGGATTTTTGCATTGGGTTGCAGAAGAAGCTTCCGGTTACGGATTGAGTAGAACTTTTTGAGATAGAAGAACAGTGTAAAACTGTTAGGATTTTATGAAGTTCCCTTTTCTTTTTACGCAGACTTGATAGATTGTTCACAGCTACATGGTAAAATAAAAAGGATAAAGGTTGCAAAAAGAACAATTTGGGTTTGCAGGGAAAAGGAGAGTACTTTATGAGGAAAAATAGCATAACAAAAAGCTGCCGCAAGATTGTATTATTTTGTGCTGCGGTGTGTTTGCTGTGCAGCAGCGGATGCGGAGAGAAACCATCGTCTATTCCGCTAACCCCATCCACAACGATACAAACCACGCTTTCCACAACAGAAGAAACCGTTGTAACAACAACGGTTTCTTCCGATATGACGACAGCGGAAGCGACAACCACAGCAGAAACCACAACGACGGTAGAAACGACAACAGCTGCACCAGTTGTTTCTGTGGAAACTGATGGCTCTGCCACCGCAGTGATGCAGGAAGATGGCAGTGTACTGCTGGATTTCTATCAGGGAGCTTGTCAAATCACATTGCCGGCTTCTTGGGCAGAGCAGGTATTTGTACAGGAGGGAATCGTTTATCACCGTGCCGTGTGGGAGGATACCAACGGCGGCGGAAAGCTGTTTTCGATTCGTGTGACCAGTCTGGAGCAAGCTGCAAATACGCCTTTTGTCCTGTTAGGGTCTTGTGCAGAGGGTTGTGTGTTCTATTATCTTCCGCAGGATATGCAGTGTAATCCGGATGGTTTTGCCTTGATGGAAGCCTTTTTAGCGATGGCAAACGAATGTGAAAGTGTGCTTTCCAGTGCAGTTTGTCCAACCAGTTGCACGCCCATTTCGATGAATGACTTTGCGGTCCCGTCTGATTCCATAGAAGACATCACTTACGGTTACTGGGAAGTGATGGATGAAACATTACAGATGCAGCAATTTACACCGTATCTGACGTTTGAACAGGATGGGAAAATGTCCTATCAGTATGGAATGCAGATAGAAGAGGGCAGTTATATTGTGAATGCAGCACAATCCTATTTAGATGTGAATCATGCAGATGCGGTTAGTGCCATTGCCTACTTCAACGGTACGCTGCATGAAATCAAACTATATGCCTCTCAGCCAATGATGCTAGAAATGAATGGAATGACTGGTATCGAAGCCGAGAAACCAGAAGATACCTGGTCATTTACTTATTATCCGATAGAAACTTGGGACGTGGATGAAGTCGATTAAGCTGTTTGCAGAATAAAAAATAAAACCGGTATTCCGTTCTCTAATAGAGTGGAACACCGGTTTTTTCAATGGAGAGAGTTGGATTTTATCGTAAAATAAGCGTTATTCTGCGGTTGTTTCTGTCAAAGAGATGGTGACATCATCCAGTTTTATGGATGCGACTGCATTCGGGTCAATCGGCTGAGACAGGTCAAATTCTAAGACACCTGTGCCGCCCAGCTGGTGCGAAATGCCATATCCTGCAACCGTTCCGCCTTTTCCCTGCTGTAAATCCGTTGCCGTTACTTCTGTACCGTCTGTCAAAATCACAGAAACAGATTTCGGTTGACTGGACAGATTGGGATCCATTGGACCAGTCAGTTTGATATGGGATGTGAAGCAGGTGACTTGTTGGATGTTGAAGCTGCGATAGGAATTTTGGGATTCTACATAGTATTTCCATGTACCATCCGCTGCGTAAGTTTTGCTTGGAATCTTCTGAATGTTGTCCAGATGGAAGGAAACCGTGCCACGGCTGCTGCCATCGGAAGTGTACAAATCAAATTGCACATCTGCCTGTTCGTTCAGGAATGCATCCATCTGGAATTTGCAGGTGATGACATATTCCCCATCGTTCCCCTTTTCACAAGTCGATATTCCACTGCTGATGGATTCAGAAATCCATTTCCCATCCACTTGCGGTGTGAGGAAATCCATATCTATTTGGAATCCTTCTGGAAGTGTAGTTGGATCGTCTGGTGCAGCATTCAGTACCATGGCGAGGTTTGTGCCATCGCTGATGACGCCAAGCGGTGTGACCGTAAAGCCGTCCATACCAGTAATTGTGAAATCAGAGAGTGTTGCTGTCATGGAAGACGGGTCAAGAATGGTATTGTCTGCCTTGCGTGTGAGCGGAATCGTTACATCATCCATCTGCACAGCAGTGACAGCAGTTGGATCAATGGGGGTTTCCAGATAGAGGAATTGTTCAACCTGTGTCAGGTCTTCTGTTACAATGCCCTCGTTGCGGCAACCGTTTGACATATATTCTCCTGCTACCGTGCTGCCATCTGCCAGTACCACGCTGACATGGTCTGCTGGATTGATTTGCTTGTCTGCGGTACCATCTATCGTGAGCGTCAGCGGCTGCAAAATCACCTGTTCTACATTCAGGAAACCCTTTGCGTTGCTCCACTTTCCGGAAGCCGTGTAAACGGTTCTTTGCGGTTCACTTTGCAAATCAATGGTAATTGAAATGGTACCAATGACACCGAAATTCTGTGCAAGCTTACCATAATTCTCCCCTTGCCATACCTGGGCTTCCATTTCTTCTTTGAATACCGTTTGATCTTCCCATGTGCCATTGTCCAAGTGAATCTTATTGGTAAATAGATATCCATTTTCTTCTGGTGTCATGCTGCAAGAACCGGTTGTCATCAGATCCATACGGGTTTTTCCATTAAGCCATTTATTTGCAGTTGGTGAAATGCCGAATTGATCCGTATACTTTTCTGGATCGTCTGTTTTCGGTGTCAGATGAACGGCATAGTACAAATTGGATTCATCTGCAAAAGCGGCAACCAGTTCGGCATCTAAATCTTCCAGATCAGCAGAAAAAGCAGAAATAGTGTCGGCTTGTTCTACGGCGTATTGTGCCGTTGCTGCTGTATCGCTGCTATTGGGGAATAACTGGTGAATCCAGTCCGTTCCCTGTATGGCAGAGACGGAAACCATGCCAATGACACCGACACAAGCTGCAACGGCAATCCCGGCGGTCATATTGCGTTTCCATGTTCGACGGTGCAGGACAGGTTTGGCGTTGGTTTCAATTTGCTGTAAAATCTGTTGTTCGCAGTGTTCAGGCATTTGAATGCGATTCATAACCTGTTTGTAACGTTCCTTGTTCATAAGATTCCCTCCCTTGTTCAGTCAGTGCCAATTTTAATTTCTTTCTGGCACGGGCAAGCTGTGTTTGAATGGTGGAAATATTTCTGCCAGTTAGCTCCGCAATTTCCTGAATGGAATATTCCTCGTAGTAATAGAGTAATATCACAACTCGATAGCGTTCCGGCAGAGCGAATACCTCTTCATAGAGCAGGCTGTCGGTTGGGTCGGTGAATAATTCCGGAATTTCCTTCGACGCAGCCCGTCTGCTGTACCATGTGGATTTTTTGAGGTTGTGGCAGGCGTTGATGGTGACACGAATCAGCCATGCTTTTTCCATGCCAGCATCGGAAAATGGCTTGGACAATTGGTAAAATTTTAGAAAGGTTTCTTGTGCAATATCTTCGGCATCCGCCTGATTGCGGAGATAGGTATAGGCGATGCGGTAGACCATGTCTTTGTGTTGGGTTAACTTTTTTTGAAACAGGGATTTTTCCATGTATTCCACCTTCCTTTCTGTCTGTATTTGAAGTACTTCACCCATATAACAACTGAGAAGGGCAAAAAATCTCACAAGGATGAAAATTTTTTTCCGGGGAGCGGGGATGACCGTGCAGCAGGTTCATTTGTCGGTATGGTTTAAGCAGTATATTTATATTTTTCTCTATCCTGCAAAAACATCACCGCCGTTTGCAGGGATATTTTGCAAACGGCGGTGATTTCTATTTCAAACCTACATTGTAGCAAGCAAATTATGATTGTTTGGCATTTTTCCTGTGCTTTTGGCTTCTGCTGTCAGGTTTGCTGTGTGTGCTTTCGCTTGTTTTCTATAAAACTTTGGAATTGTTTCCCATAAGCCGGTGCTTTTTTTGCAATATAAATGACAGCCGCCGTCAGGATTGCCACTTTAGCCCATTTTTTCATCTGCAAGATCTCCTTAGAAGCTCATTTTCTTATCGGTCAAATACACGGTCAGACCATAGCAAACCGCAGCAAACACCAGATTGATGCCCATTGCCAGCATCAGGAATGGCAGAGAAGAATCCAGACCGTAAGACAGACCATTTTCTGTAATTGCGATTTCCATTGAGAACATACCGTCGGAAACCATGCTAATCAAACTGCTGATTGCAGATTGCAGCAATTCCAATGCAATCCAGAAAATAAATGCCACAAAGCTGCCGATTTTCTTGTTGCCCAGCAGGGTTCTTGCCATGGTAATCGCAAGGTAAATCGTTGTAATCATCACAACAATCTGTAAGATCATGTTCAGCAGGAACAAAATGATGGAACCAGCACTATCTGTAAAGGCATCCCGCAATGGAATCAAAATTTGACCGACAAGGCTGTTGATGTCCAATTCACTAATCAGTAGAAAAATATCCACGACGCCCAGAACTACAAAGATCAGAACCAGTGCAGCAGTTGCAAATAAGCCCATCAGCACCTTACAAAGAATCCACTGCCAAGTTGGGGTTGGCGTCAGGAACAGCATATAGCCGGATTTTTTGCGAATCTCGTTGTCAAAGAGCAGGACACAGTATAGTGCACCGGCCAACAGGGAACAGCAGGCAGCAATGATTAGCAATACTACTGCGGTTCCCCAAATGCCTGCAAAAAGGTCATTGTTCCCGTGGGTTAGCTTCATTCCGCCGTATCCGATTAGATAAGCAACCTCCAGACAGCCGATGATAATCCCGATAACCAGAAACATAAATCTGGATTTCTTAATTTCGTATTTGAATACATTTCCCATGATGTAAAATCCTCCCTGTAATCTGTCTTTCTATCATTCTACTTAAAACTGCGGCACAGCCGTGTCTGCATAAATCTCTCGATACAAGTCGGAAATCGACTTGCCGTACTGTGCACGGATGCTTTCCAGTTCGCCTTCCAGCACCAGTTTGCCGTGTTTCATCATCACTACATTGTCTACAATTGGCTCCAATTCGTCGAACAAGTGGCTGGAGATGATGAAGGTTGCACCGTTTCCGGTTGCCTGAATGACGGTGTGAATGATCTGATCCCGTCCAATCAAGTCAATGCCGTTGAGCGGTTCATCCAGCATGATGACTTCTGCCCGTCTGGAAAGGGTGACTGCAATTTTCAGTTTTGCAGCCATACCGGAGGACAATGCCCGCATTTTTAAGTCTGGTGTCAGCTCCATGAATGTCAGCAAGCGGTCAAACAGATCCGGGTCGAAATCGGCAAAGAAATCCTTGTGGAAGGTCTTTACATCTTGAATCCGCATGTAATCATAGTAGAATGGTTCTGTTGACATATAAGCAATGTGCTTTTTGCTCTCCACTCCAATCGGCATCCCCTTGTAGGTCAGGCTGCCGGAAGTGATTTTTACCAGACCGGCTGCGGATTTCATCATGGTACTTTTTCCGCTACCGTTTGGTCCGACTAGTGCATATACCTTTCCCGGTTCAAATGCCACGGTCAAATCATCCAGTGCTCGTTTGGTGTCGTAACCTTTTACGACATGTTCAAATTTCAGCATAATCCCTTTCTCCTTTGTCAATGGTTTTGTATTTCTATTTCTTCTTTTTCCAGCTGCACTTCCATCTCTGTGAACAGTGCAGACTTTGTAAAATGGTACTGCTGCATTTTTTGCAGAAATGCCGCTACTTCTTGATGCAGAATGCCGTTCTGCAGGGTTTCCGTCAGATTGGGATCTTCGACCAGAAACGTTCCGACACCACGTTTCGTAAAGGTAATTCCCTCCGATTCCAGCTGTCGGTAAATACGCTGTACGGTATTTGGGTTGACGGTATAGGCAACTGCCAAATCTGCATTGGAAGGCAGCTTATCCCCGGGATGCAGCTCTCCGATGACAATTCGGCGTTTGATGTCGTCCGCAATTTGCAGATAAATGGGATAATTGTTTTGAAACTCCATCTTTATGCCTCCTTCTCTTTGCGTACACAGCAGCAAGCTGTCGTGTTCATTAGTGCACTATCAATATAGTACACCATTTTTCTGATTTTGTCAAGGGGTTTTTGAAAAAAATTTTTTAATTCTGGAAAAAAACAAGGTGCCATCTTCCGTTCCGCAGATGACACCTGTTTTTGTTATCTTTTTGTAGCCTTTTGCCTTACTGTTCTGCCAGTTCCCGCAGCTGTGCGATTTCTGCGGCATATCCGGCATCGTCATTTGGCGTTTCCAGAATAAACGGAAGATTTTTCAAAACCGGGTGTCGTACGACTGCCGTCAAGGTCTCCAGTCCAATGTGTCCTTGTCCGATTTTCTGATGTCGGTCCTTGTGTGCCCCCATCGGGTTCATACTGTCATTCAAATGTACCGCATACAGCCGATGTAGACCAATCACACGGTCAAATTCTGTTAGAACTGCCTCTAAATCTCCAACAATATCATATCCGCCTTCCCAGATATGGCAGGTGTCCAGGCAGACGCCTATTTTCTCCTGCAATTCTACTCGATCCAGAATGGCACGCAGTTCTTCAAAGTTTCTACCGATTTCACTGCCCTTGCCCGCCATGGTTTCCAGTAGGACAGTTGTCGTCTGTTCCGGAAATAATACCTTGTTGAGCGTTTCCGTAATCTGTGCAATGCCGATTTCTGTTCCCTGTTTCACATGACTACCTGGATGAAAGTTGTAGTATTGGTTTGGTGTATATTCCATCCGCTGTAAATCATCCGCCAGCATATCCATTCCAAATTGTCGGATACTGGGGTCAGCGGAGCATAGATTCATCGTATAGGGTGCATGTGCTACCAGACGGTCAATGTCATGCTCTTTTGCAAAGGCAAGAAATGCCTTGACGTCATCTTCTTTGATGGATTTTGCCTTTCCGCCTCGTGGATTGCGGGTAAAAAAAGCAAACGTATTTGCACCAAGGGAAACGGCGTGTTTTCCCATTTCAAGATATCCCTTAGAAGAGGGCAGGTGGCATCCGATTCGCAGCATAATTATGATTCCTCCGTTTCTGTTGTGGCAGCCGGTTCCGTATGTGGAGCATCTGCTGGTGGTTCTGTGCCGTCCAGATCTGCCATCACTTGTTGCAGTACATTTTCTGCCACTGCATAGTTTTCCTGCATTTCTTCCAGACTGTCATAGGTTTTCTTTGGTTTCCGCAGACTGATGCACAAATCCCGATCCACTTTCCCACCAGTATAGCCAATTTTCTGTGCAAAATCCGTATAGCGTAGATAATAGCCATATTCTCTTATATGGGTATCGTTTGGATACAACTCTTCCAGATTGACCAGCGTATCTTCTGCTGCAATATAATCATTTGCTTTTGCGTCCGTCAGCAGCATGACACCAGCTGCCATTTGCATTTGTGTGGAAAGTTTTGTGGCATTGCCGGTGTAGTAGTCTATCTCGTTGATATCATCTGTGATCGGAATGCAATAAATGCGAACGACCTTCTTGCCGTCTCCATTTTCATCCTCAATGAATGATTCAAAATAAGTTTGCAGTTCCTGTGACTTTGTTTGCAGCTGCTCGTTGTCTGTCAGCACCATCACCACAAAGTCTGGATCCACCTTTGTGATTTCGTTATATGCTAAATAGCCAAACAACAATACCAGTACACAGGCAATCCCCAGCCACCATTTATTATGGTAAAAGAAGTTGGAAATTTTCTTTCCAAGCGGCAATTTCGGTTTGATTTCCTGTTCTTCGTGAATGCGGTCACTTTCTTGAATGACCCCTTGTTTCAATCGCATGAGCTCAATCCGATCCTGTCGGATTTTTTCGGCATAGGCCTCTTTTTCACGTTTTTCCTTTTCCGCAAGCTGTTGCCGTATGGCTGCCTCTCTGGCTTCTTTCTGCTGCTGTTCCTTTGCGTCAATCTCACGCATCGTTTCCAGAAAGCTTTTTCCCTTTTCTTTTTTCTTTTTTCTGGTGGGTGCAGCGGCATTCTGCGGTTCCTTTTTCGGCTCTTCTGCTGGCATAAGGACTCCTTTCAAGAAATAGTTTTAATATGTAAAGCTGAAAAAGGTGCCCCGTTTTCCGATGACACCCCTTTCCCTTGTTTGTATGCTCTGTTTTTAAGAGTCGCTCTCTTCTGTTTCTTCTGTCTCGTCTGTATGCTGTCCATTCTTTGGCAGTGGACGCATAGTGGGGAACAGCAGGACATCCCGAATGGATGCACTGTCGGTCAGCAGCATGACCAGACGATCCAGACCCAGTCCCAGACCGCCCGTTGGCGGCAGACCATATTCCAATGCATTGACGAAATCTTCGTCTACTTCACCAGTTGGATCGCCGAGAGCCCGTCTGGCAGCAACCTGTGCTTCAAACCGCTGCCTTTGATCAATCGGGTCATTCAGTTCTGAGAAGGCATTGCCCATTTCTCGTGCGTAGATGAAGTACTCAAAGCGTTCCGTAAATGCCGGTTCACTGGGCTTCCGCTTCGCCAGCGGGGAATTTTCCACCGGATAATCATAGATGATCGTTGGCTGAATCAGGTTCTCCTCTACAAAGGTATCAAAGAATGCAATCAGAACATGTCCCTTAGTTGCGTGTTCGCCTTCTTCCACTTCCACGCCCTTTTCCTTTGCACAGGCTCTTGCGGCTTCATCGTTCTCCCAGTCGTAATAATTCACACCAGCATATTTCTGTACAGCCTCTACCATCGTCAACCGTTCCCACGGTTCTCCCAGAGCAATTTCTACGCCCTGATAGGAGATCCGGTCACTGCCGCAGATCGTCTTTGCCAGAGAACGATACAGATCTTCGATCAGATCCATCATACCCTTATAGTCGGTATATGCTTGATACATTTCAATGGTGGTAAATTCCGGATTATGGGAGGGATCCATACCCTCATTCCGGAAGATTCTGCCGACTTCATATACACGGTCAAATCCGCCGACAATCAGCTTCTTCAGGTTCAGTTCCGTTTCAATCCGCAGGAACATGTCCATGTCCAGTGTATTATGATGGGTGACAAACGGTCTGGCAGCTGCGGCAATCTGCAATGGCAGCAGTACCGGCGTTTCTACTTCTATGTAACCGATATTGTCCAGATAATTCCGGATTTCCCGCAGAATGCGGCTTCTGGTGATAAATGTTTTTTTCACATCCGGATTGACAATCAAATCCAGATATCGCTTCCGGTAACGGGTATCCTGATCCTTCAGCCCGTGCCACTTTTCCGGCAGCGGCAGCAGGGACTTGGAGAGCAGGACGATTTCCTGGGCATGAATGGAAATCTCGCCTTTTTTCGTCCGGAACACAAAACCCTTGACACCGACAATGTCGCCGATGTCCCACTTTTTAAATTCCTTAAACGCTTCTTTGCCGCCGATGTCATTCATGCGGACATAAACCTGAATGCGGTCGGTGCTGTCCCGTACATCAATAAAATTGGCACGTCCCATATCCCGCCAACTCATAACACGACCGGCAATCGCAACAATCTGCTCTTTGAGCGGTTCCAAACTTGCCTGAAACGCTTCTTCATCGCCGTTTGCCTCTGCCAGCAGGCGAGCCTCGGTTGCTTCATACGATGCCTTCAAATCGGCAGCATGTGCGGTGACGTCATATTTGGTGATGGTAAACGGATCGTTGCCGGCAGCCTGCCGTTCTGCCAGCTTCTCTATCCGAATCTTCTTTAAAATGTTGATATCCTGTTCGGTCTCCGCAGCCGGATTCTGCTGCGGATTCTGCTGTTGTGCCATATGGTATCCTCCGTAATTCCAAAATTCCCGGCATTACTTGCCGATTTCCAGCACTTCAAAATCCAGTGTTCCAACGGGTGCAAAAACCTGGAACGTTTCGCCAACCTTTTTTTTCAGAGAGGCTTTTCCAATGGGAGAGTCATCTGAAATTTTATGTTCTGCAAAATTTGCCTCATTGCTGCTGACAATCTGCCAGGTTTCCACCTTACCAGTCTGGAAATTTTTCAGCTTAATGGTAGAACCCAGTCCGACCTCGTCCAGAGAGATGCTGTCATCCTCTACGAC
>DYCW01000303.1 GCA_019417865.1 Ruminococcus sp.
ATTTCTTCTTGTGTTGGCATGTCGGATGGGATAAATTTCAATATAAGTTGATATAACAACTCTAATTCGTCGTTTGGTACACGTTCATTCACTAAATTGCAAATCATTTCTCTGGTTGACATAAAAAACACCTTCCTTTCAAATTTTGTTATATGCCGCTCCACGGGGCAAAATAGCACGAATTAAGATTGTTTCTGTTGTCATTTCAAATAAAATTCGATAATCCCCAACCCGAAGACGAAACATAACCGGCGTTACCCCTTGTAATCGCTTAATGTCTCCGTCTGGGATTCCTTCAATGCCTGATTTAATTCGCTTTTTAGTTGATTTATCTAATTTTTCGATTTGTTTTTGTGCTTTCTTGGTGTAGATAATTTCCATACTGCTGTTTATCCTTCCTGCTGCTCTGCCCCATCTGGTTGGGCAATCTGTTTTTGCATTGGTGAAAAGCCGTCCTTTTGTAGCCGTTCGTTAATTGCCTGATTTACATAACCATTGATACTGCCGCCGGTTGTCTGTTCTGCTGCGGCTTTTATTATGTCTTTACTGCCTTTTGGAACAACCAACGCAATCCGTTCATATGCTTTTTCATTATATTTTCGTTTGCTTGCTGTGGAAGTCTTTCCCACAGAATCACCTCACTTTCACTATATACATTATATCACATTTTGGATACTAATGCAAGTATGCAACATGCACAAGCATACTAACACAAGTTTGTGCATAATGCCATATTGACATACTAACGCAAGTATGCTATAATATAAACAGTGAAAGCGACAGAGCGGAAAACTGAAACCGGAGCAGGCAGCAGAAAACCGAAACGGCTTTTACGAATAAAAAATATATGGAGGTACATCATGAGTACAATTGACATGACCAACCAAATCCGTCAGTTGAAAGAGCTGGAAGCCCTTATCAAAGAGGCACAGGCAGAAGCTGAGGCAATCAAAGACCAGCTAAAGGCAGAGATGCAGCAGCGGAACGCAGAGGAAATGACCGTGGATGTTTACACCGTCCGGTATAAGACCGTGAAAAGCAAACGAATTGACAGCAAACGCTTAAAAGCAGAGCAGGCAGACATCTACAACGCATATTTGCAGGAATGCACGTCATGCCGGTTCTCGGTTGCATAATGGAGGCTATCAGGATGAATGAAACAGAACTCCGTAGCGAATTAGAAAAAATTCAGACATTAGCGGAACGGGCTGAATTTGCAACCTTAGAACTCATCAGTGACTATGGATTTGCAAAAAGTCCAAATCCACAAAAAGCAATTGCTTGTATTAGTAGAAAAGATAGTAGCACAGAAGCCGTGCAATCTTTTACATGGTTTGCAGAATATAGTCGAATATGCACTCTCATAGAAATTGCAAGCGACTATATAGAAGCAATTAAAAATCTTGCAGAATCTGCTGTAAATGTACAAAGTAAAAGCCCTCTCACCAACGCCGACCAAAGCAAGTGAGAGAGCCCAACCAATTAGACAGCTTACGCCGTCCTGCTCCTGTATTATAGCACGAGACGGCGGTAGTTGTCAAGTGTTTTATGTGAAGTTGTGTATATGTGTACATGCGTGTACATACTGTTTTTGCGGTGTGCACATGAGAAAACAACGCAATTTCGGGCTTTTTCCCGTTTGTGTGTACATGTGTACATGTTTCTTATGTTTTGAAAACGAGTACAGAATTTAAGCAATCTATACAAAATACCATCATGATTTTTGTGCAACTTTATTTTGAAATGGGGGTTGATTTTTTGGGTCTCATAATGTATAATAGACTTACAGGAACTCAAAAAAGTGAGGTGAAAACGTGAGTTCAACTATGGGAAGACCAAAATCAGAAAATCCAATGAATATTGATGTTAAAGTAAGGATTGACAAAGAGACAAATAAAAAGCTTTTACAATATTGTAATAAAAACAATGTAACAAGAGCAGAAGCAATTAGACAAGGAATATTTTTGATTTTGGGTATAAAAAAATAACGATAACGTCCGACCCTCAGAAAGTTAAACGTTACCGTTATTCCACAAAAGCCCCGAAAGGTTTTGCTAAATCTATTATAGCATTCCTTTCAGGGCGTGTCAAGAGGTTCGTCCGAAAAACGGACAAACCCAGAAAGGAATTTTGAAAATGAATGAAATGGTAAAGATATTGTATGATGAACTTTCCGAAAAACTTGTACCAGATAACCCATTTGAAACGGCAAAATGTATAGACAAATTTAATTCCTTTGCGAAAAAGTGGATTCCAGAGACAATGCCACAGCATGAAAAAGCATGGTGTGAATTGGCTGACCTATATTATTCTGGACAAGAAAATGCTTTTGCAGTTGGATTTCGTACCGCTGTTAAGCTTTTGATGAATTTATAAGGGAATCCATCATGGAAAATCTGTTTTGTATCACCATCTTTGTGGTTATGTTCATCGTAGTGCCATGCCTGATAGAGGGCTACAGCAGACGCAGAGAGGACGCAAAGAACGCCAAAGAACAGCTGCCGGATAACTTAGACTACATGGCAGCTATCGCCTACATAGACCAGATACAGGCTGTCAGAGAACGTCTGAACGCCATTGAAAAGCTGTTGACTTATCTGGACAGCACGCCACTGGAACAGCAGGCCGTGACCTGCTCCACGCCTACTACGCTATATACAGAAAACTACAGTTACACCTTTTACCCATCAGACAGCACCAATACCGCCGCTTTACAGGCTCTCAGGACAGCTGCTGAAGCGGAAAGAAAGCAGCTTAGGCAGTCTCTCTCTTCCCTGCTGCAAGAACTACCGAAAACTACGGTACGTAGTAGAAAAAACCGTGGACAGAACGTAGACGAAACATAGACAGGACAGACCGTCTTTTGAATAGGGGAAGGGTCAGAATTTACCAGCAGGGGAGTGGTATATTGATAGAAATCAAGCATTGCAAAATATGTGGTAAAGTGATAGGAGACGCTTATAATACAGATTGGTATGCTTTTATCAGTCAGAAGTATTGCAAAGAATGTAGGATAGAACACGACAGAGCACGGAAAGCAGAATGGGCACGGGAGAACCGCCGGAAAGTTGCCCTTGCAAAGGCAGAAGCCAAAGAAGCGGAACAGGCAGCAGAGAAAGAAACGTTACTGCTAAAACGTGCCCAAAGTCGGGAACTGACTTTGCAACGACAGAAAAATAAAGCAATGGAGCAGGAAATAGACGCTTTACACGAATATATTATGAAGCTAAGAGAAAAGACCTATCAGGATTAACCGATGCACCTTGTCATTATGGCAGGGTGCGTTTTCTTTTACTCAAATTTGAGTAGAACTGTTATTTCAGCGGTTTTCAAGGGTGGTCTGAAATGGACACCCCTTTGAATAACGTCACGTTCCACGACGTTAGATGACTGGGGGAAATACCTACCCATATTGTCTATGAATCCCCGTTTCAGGTGGTCACTCAAATTTACCTACCGTTTCGGTATGCGAGGGTGTACCGCATTTCACCGCATACCTTGTTATGCTATGAAAACATGCTGCAACCCGTGGGCGTTTTGCCGTTGAGTTACAAGGTCGCAATTTGATACCTTGTATTCGATACCTCATAAATGGGCGAACTGTACCTCATAAATGGGCGAACTGAATCCGCATTTCTCGAAGTTCCCTCGAAGTTCAAGCTATAATAGGGGGCGGTAAAACGCCACCACCTATACTACAAACGGGCGGATACGGTCGATTAAATCGTACCCATCAAATGCAAATCTTCTCGGTTCGCTCTTGGTTCGTTACAAAAAATACATATTTTTATTGGTATCATAAAAGTGTGAAACCCATTCCGAAATTCGGAATCGGTCGGTGATAGTATGTTTCATCCTGTCATCTTTTTATCAGTTCAATTGGTTCGATTGAATCGGATTCACGCTCAAGCATCTTTGTATGATATGAGTTAGGCTCATACCGCCACTTTTGGACAATTTTGTCCGATAGGGAAACGTCCGAAAAACGGACATTAGTAATTCCGGTCAGCTGCTTTTAATCTGATGTAAGTCTGGCTTATATGAGGTACGTTAAACGTCCCTAACGCCCTAAATTAGAGTTAGGTCATTCGTTTTGCTTACTGGGTAGGAATTTCAGACCTAGTCTATATACTACTATTTGCCATACGGAAAAAACGGAGTGCAAATTTGCAACCATCAATTTGTCAGGTGCAAAACGTCAGATTGTCCGATCGCTAACTACTACGCAAATTCCGGATTAGTTGCAACCGTCCCCAATTTTACGACGGTTCAAGATGCAAATCGTCAATTTGGTGATTTGCAGATTATGAGGCACTGACATTTTTCAACCTAACTCAAATCGATTTTAGTCCAGCTCGCATTTAACTGTAAATTCTCTCTGTTCGCTCTCTGTTCAAGGTCCATAGTAGGGGTCGTGAAACACGACCACCCTATACTGATACTCTAACGCCCGACGAATTTCGTCGCACATTATTTTCATCGCTCTGCATCAATTACGCTGTAAGCCCGTCTAACGCCGTTCTGTGGCGTTTTACCTGCTCAGCATGGAAAGAAATAAGCAACTATTTTAGTGGCTTTAAAATGGCACACAGTGGCTCTAACAGCGTGTCACGACTTCCCTTTTTCGGAATTGGTATCATGTTACACCTCTATTTTCTGTATCGCTCGAAAAGTCCCGAAATTTCGGTAGTTTTTCCGATTTTTCGGAAAAAGCAAATGGGCTGTTTTGTCTCATTTTGTAACATTGGCACTCGTAAAATCTGTGACATTTTGTGACATGGAGCAGGGGAGAAAATGTGCCGTTTTGTGCCACTATTTTTCTGAAAATCTCATTTTTCCGGATTCTGCGAAAATAATGCCCCTACTAACAGTTACCCCATAGCCTGCATTCTTCATGATAAGGGGGGAACACCTGAGCATTTCTGAGCATAGACATTAGTAAGTTTATCGCTGTTCGCTCTATATCGTACGTTTTTCGTACATCTGACCGAACG
>DYCW01000304.1 GCA_019417865.1 Ruminococcus sp.
GGGTGGGCTGTCTGCGGCGACTCGCCGCCTGAGCCAGCTTGACCGCAGTCGCCTACGGCGTACAATCGTTTCCCGCCCTTGAGGGCAGCAAAAAGTTCCATCTCTTCCACAACGTAACGATGGGTGGGCTGTCTGCGGCGACTCGCCGCCTGAGCCAGCTTGACCGCAGTCGCCTGCGGCGTGCAACGCTGTATGCTACTCCATCACTTGCAGTCGGTTCCCGCCCTTGCGGGCAGTAAAAAGTCTCTCCCTTCCACAACGTAACGATGGGTAGACTGTCTGCGGCGACTCGCCGCCAGCTGTTTCACGTGAAACAATTTATCAGAAAGGAACGTTCCATCATGACCAACTGGACAAAAGAACCCCTCACCGGCGGCATGCATGTCTATGTGAGTGAAAACCACCGCTTCGGCACAGATGCTTTCCTACTGGCACACTTCGCCGGCTGGCGGAAAAAAGACCTCGTCTGTGACCTCGGCACGGGCTGCGGCATTATTCCCATGATCATGCAGCGGCAAGCTCCACCCCGTCATATCTGGGGCGTAGACATCCAAGCCGATGCCATTGCACAATTTACACAAGCTGTCATAGAATGTCATGTACAGAATACTGTCACACCTGTCTGTGCAGACCTCAAACAACTCTGGACAGAAGCACCCATGCAGCAGTGCGACCTCGTCACCTGCAATCCCCCCTATAAAGCCTATCAGGCAGGGCTGGAAAGTCAGCTGACCGCACAGAAAATTGCACGGCATGAAATCCTCTGTACCATTGCAGATGTCTGTCAGGCAGCAAGCCGTCTTTTAAAATTCGGCGGCAGACTCTGCCTCTGCAACCGTTCGGAACGGCTTGCAGACTGTATGGCTGCCATGCAGCAATTTCACATCGAACCCAAACGACTGCAATTTGTCTCCAAAAATCCAGATTCGGCACCATGGCTCTTTCTGCTGGAGGGACGCAAAGGCGGCAAATCCTTTCTGAATGTGCTGCCGCAGTTCTATGTACGGGACGGGGATGCTGATTCCCAAGCGGTACAGGCACTTTATCGTTTACCAGAAGAACCAAACAAGGAGGTGCAGCCATGAGCGGCACACTATACGTCATTGGAACCCCGATCGGAAACTTAGAGGATATGACATTGCGGCAGCTGCGTATCCTGCAAGAGGTGGATTTTATTGCAGCGGAAGATACCCGTGTCACCCGAAAACTGCTGAGCCACTATGAGATGCATACCCCCATGGTCAGCTATCACGACCACAGCGGTAAACTAGTCACCCAGCAGCTTTTGCAACGCATTGCTGCCGGAGAGAACTGTGGCATTGTCACAGATGCGGGCATGCCGTGTATTTCTGACCCCGGAGAAATTTTAGTCCGCCTCTGCAAAGAACAGGGCATTCCGGTGACTGCTGTACCGGGTCCGAGTGCTGCCATTACTGCACTTGCCATTTCCGGGCAGGAAACCGGGCGGTTTACATTTGAGGGATTTCTCTCTGTCACCAAGAAGCAGCGGCAGGCACATTTAGAAGAATTGAAAACGGAACGCCGTACCATGATTTTCTATGAAGCACCGCATAAATTGGTGCGAACGCTGACCGATTTTGCAAATTGTTTCGGTGGGGAACGTGCCCTTTCCATTTGCCGAGAGCTGACAAAACTGCATGAGGAAGTTTGGAAAACGACCATTGCGGAAGCATTGCAGCGATATGCAGTACAGCTGCCAAAGGGCGAATTTGTCCTGATTGTAGCAGGCTTACCAGAACCAGCAGAAACTACAGAGGCGATTACAATAGAAGAGGCACTACAACGGATACAGGAGCGGCTGGCGGCAGGAGAACGGCTGACGGATGCCTGCAAAGCCGTGGCAGCAGAAACCGGATACCGGAAGCAAGCACTTTATCAGGCATATCAGAAACAAACGGAAGAAGAGGCGTAACAGGAATCGAAACAATGGAAATCAGACTGTTTTATTTAGAAAAATAGAATGCAAGGGAAAATAATTCTTAGGAAACTCTTTTCCAAGCGGTTCGGCGAATCCGCTTCGCTGTTCACCTGTGATCGCGATTGGGCAATGGGGAAGATCCAGTCACGCTACGAAAATGCCTTCTTAGAGAAAGCTTGTCGGAAAGGGTCGGCAAGACTGGGGGACACCCCCAGCTTGCCTTGGTATCGTCCATCGCCCCCGTTGCAGCCTTTTTACAAATTCGATCAGAATATTTTTAGAAGGGCGATGGACGGAACACTATTTTTCATCCATTGACCGATTCCAACCCGTTTGCTTTGCAGAGGGCAGCTTGCCCTCTGCCCCTTCCCTTTTGTCGGCTATGCCGACATTTCCCCACACTGTGGGGAATAACTCCTCGCCAAGCTGAGCCAGCTTGACCGCAGTCGCCTGCGGCGTGCAACGTTACATGTTATTCCCATCCATTACAGCCGTTTCCCGCCCTTGAGGGCAGCAAAAAGTCTCATCTCCTAACAACGTAACGGTGGGTGGGCTGTCTGCGGCGACTCGCCGCCTGAGCCTGCTTGACCGCAGTCGCCATTCGACGGGTTTCTCTTGTACCCCAGATGCCTTTGGCATAAAATAAAATATTTGCCTATCTTATATTTGTAAGGAGGAGTTTCCCATGTTCGCAAATTATCATACGCATACTTCCCGCTGCCAGCACGCAACCGGCGAAGAAAAAGCCTATGTGGAACAGGCGATCCAAAACGGCATGAAAATTCTAGGCTTTTCAGACCACTGCCCATGGATCTTTCCCGATTCCTACCGCTCCCCCATTCGCATGCGTCCAGAGGAACTGGACGACTACTTTCATTCTCTCACTTCTCTGAAACGGGAATACGCTGATGATATTACCATTTACATCGGCTTGGAAGCAGAGTATGTGCCAGAGATGATGCCAGCACAACAACAATTGTTAAAAGACTATCCAATGGACTATATGATTCTCGGCGAACATTTTCTGTATCCGGAACAAAAGGGCATTTATACCAGCCGGCCAACCAAAGAGGAAACCGAACTGGAATACTATGTCAATCTGGTGATAGAAGCAATGGAAACCGGTCAGTATCTCTATGTCGCCCATCCAGACTTATTTCACTTCATCGGAGACCATGCCATCTATGAAAAACATTTCCGGCGGCTTTGTGTATATCTCAAAGAAAAAGAAATTCCAATCGAAATCAATATGCTCGGCTGGAAAGACCGGCGGCATTATCCGAACGCAAAGTTTTTACAGATTGCACAGGCTGTCGGCAACACAGCCATCATCGGCTGCGATGCCCATGCACCGGAAGCATTAAATGATACCACATCACAGGAAGAATGCAGAAAATTAGCAGCGAAATACCATCTTCCTCTGATAGAAACCTTGCCGGGGCTGGGGGTTCAGAAATAATCCGCCATTCCAAACAGAGAACAAAGCGGTGTGGAGAATACCATACCGCTTTGTTCTTTTCTGAAGATGGGATAAACCCATTCGACGTTTTCCATCAAACGGAATCACAAACTACATTTTTCCAAAAATAAATACGGGCTATGTGATTCAGCTTGTTTTAAGGTTGGGGTGGTATGCTAAAAGGGAATATCAGAAAGGAGGCCTTTTTGTGAACCTTTTAATTGTAGAGGATGAGATACAACTTGCAGATGCCCTGGCAGAAATTCTGCAACGCAATAAATACCACGTAGATACCGTCTACAACGGCGAAGATGGGTTGCACTACGCCAGCACCGGTATTTATGACTGCATTGTGCTGGATATCATGCTGCCCATTCTGGACGGCATTTCTGTTCTCCAGATGCTGCGGAAACAAAAAATTTCTACGCCGATCCTGCTTTTAACCGCAAAGTCAGATGTTGCTGATAAAATCAAAGGGCTGGACAGCGGTGCGGATGACTATCTGACCAAACCGTTTGTAACTGGCGAACTACTGGCCCGAATTCGTGCATTGACCAGACGAACGGGGGAAGTCGCTGTAGACGGCTTACAGTTTCACGCCCTGCACCTGGACGCACAGAATTATACGCTCAGCTTTGGACAGGAGCAAATCAAACTCAGCCTGAAGGAATATCAGATTATGGAAATTTTTATGAGCAATCCCAAACAGATTATCTCCAAAGAGTTTTTTATCGAAAAAATCTGGGGGTATGAGAGTGATGTTGAATATAACAACATTGAAGTCTATATCTCTTTCCTGCGGAAAAAACTACAGTCCATCCATGCGAACATTTCCATTAAAACAGCAAGGGGCATCGGCTACTTTCTGGAGGAACAAAACACATGATCCGGCATGCAAGACGCCATTTCATTTGCTTTACCATGTGCATTCTCACCGGTGCCGTTCTGCTGCCCATGATTGCACTCAATGTGATTCCGGCATTTATGTCTTATAATCAAAATAAAACAATCCTACAGCAGGCAGTGCAAAATGAAATCCGGATGAGAAATCCGAAACCAGATCTAAAACCCGACGGTCAGCCCTCGGAAATGGATCCGTTTACCGTTATCACATCCGTTACCAGTACAACTGCGACAATCACCGAAACGACAACGATAACAGTAACGGCAACCATTTCTGCCACGAAAACGGTATCATCGGAACCCACTGTATCAAAGGCACAAAATAATTGTCTGCCAAAGGAAACCGAAACGAAAGTAACAGAAACAAAGCCACCATTACAAACCGAGCCAACCGGCAAAACTATCATCAAGCCACCACAGACCATGCCAAATGAGACAAAACCACCGCCGAATGAGGACGTAATCCCAAATGACCAAGATGATCGACCAGATAACAGACCCCCCTACGATGATTATGCTCCCTGGCAGCCGCATCGGTGGGATGCCTCCATTTCTGCGTTCCGCTCCATCAGCACGCAGAAAAAACGGATCGGTGAATCCCCTCCAAAAGAAAACAGCTCCACAAATTACTTTCTGGCTGTGCTGGACATCAACGGTAATATGATAGAAACCATTCAGGCTGACTGGTATGAGTACACCGATGAAGAAGTACAGGCTTTGGTGGAACAGATACAAAAAAAGGAGAAACACGATGGTCGACTGAACACCTTGCAATACTATGCACAGGATTATCCCAAGGGCACCATTATCGCTTTTATAGACTGTGCCAAGGATCTGAGTTTTCTACGGCAACTGCTGATTCTGAGTATTATCATTTTTATCCTGATGGAAAGTGTTGTATTGGTGCTAACTATGGTACTGACCAAACGAGCCATGCGACCCATGCAGATTTCTTTTGAAAAGCAAAAGCAGTTTATCTCCGATGCTGGACATGAGCTGAAAACGCCGCTGACCATTATTTCTGCGAACGCCGATATTTTACAGGATGAAATCGGGGAAAACAAGTGGCTGAATTATATCCGTATGCAGACAGAACGCATGCGGGTTCTAGTAGATGAGATGATGGCTCTGACCAAAATGGAATACAACAACAATCCAGATACAGCGGAACGGTTCAACTTGAGTTCTGCGGTGGAAACAATGGCATTGCCATTTGAATCACAGGCATTTGAACAGAAAAAACAATTCCGCATCATGGTGCAGCCAGACTTGTATTTCCACGGCAATTCAGAACAAATCCGACGAATGATCGGCATTCTGATTGACAATGCCTTCAAATATAGTGCAGAGCATGGCGAAATCAAAGTTTCCCTGAAAGAGGAGACGGGCAGTCGTGCGGTTTTAGAGGTCTACAACACTGGTAAAGGCATTCAAGAAGAGGAAAAGGAAAAGATTTTTGAACGGTTTTACCGGAGCGACAGCTCCCGTGCCCGTGCAACAGGTGGTTATGGACTGGGGCTTTCCATTGCAAAGAGTGTCGCAGAGGCACATAAGATTAAAATTGAAGTCAACAGCGAACCGGAGCAGTGGATTACCTTTACATTGCTTTTCCCGCCGCAGAAAAAATAAAATCCTTCCCATAAAAACAACAGCCGCTGACGGACACATCCATCCCGTCAGCGGCTGTTTTCTGCTTTTCTATGGTTGTTTGTTTCACGTGAAACAATAGCGATTCTTCTTGGGAAAACCTTTTCTGAACCATTCGGCGAATTTCCGCATTTCTTTTAATCCTTCGCCGTTTGTATCCGCATCGAAATATCAAAACACTTCACGGAATGCGTCAATGCTCCGAGTGAAATAATATCCACACCCGTTTCTGCAACGGCACGGATATTCTCCTTTGTCACATTCCCCGATGCTTCAAGCAGCACCTTTCCGTTTGTTATGGCAACCGCCTTCTGCATCTCCTCACAGCTCATATTGTCCAGCATGATAATATCTGCACCGGCTGCCAGTGCCTCTTCCAGTTCTGCCAGCGTCCGCACTTCCAGTTCGATTTTTACCATGTGTCCAATCTTCTTCCGCAGTGCCTGCACAGCACCTGTAATACTACCGTATGCATCAATATGGTTATCTTTCAGCATGGCACCATCTGATAAATTGTAACGGTGATTTTTGCCGCCGCCAACCGTTACCGCATACTTTTGCAGCTGCCGCAGACCGGGCAAGGTTTTTCTGGTATCCGTAATCTGTGCCCGTGTACCCGCAACCAGTGCCACACATTCTGCCGTTGCCGTTGCAATCCCACTCATGTGCTGCAAAATATTCAGTGCGGTTCGTTCCCCTTTGAGCAATGTGCGGGTGCTGCCCTTCATCATGGCGAGAATGTCGCCCTTCTGGACCGCTTCCCCATCCTTCTTGAGAATTTTCATCTCCACATTGCCGCCTGCCAGTTCAAAGACACGCTTGGCAATGTCAATGCCGCACAGCACGCCGCTGTCCTTGGCAATATAATATGCCTCAGATGTGTGGCTGTCATCCAGCAGGTAATCGGTGGTGACATCGACATAGTGAATATCTTCTTCCAGTGCCGTGGTGATGATTTTGTCAATATAAAATGGCTGTAACATCATGTTGGAGTGCCTCCTTCGTGAATGATTGGATGTAAGCGATCATACCGCACGGAAATCAATTTTTGGATTTTTTTGGAAAACTTGTCTGAATCGTCCGGCAGATTCGCTACGCTGTCTGCCTGTGCCCGCTGCCCGCCCTGTTCTGCACCTCAATTTGCAGTCTAACTACACGAAATTTTTGCATTTCGTACCGTTTTGTTTTTTTCAGATGGCGGACAGCGATATCTTGTTTCTCATCCATTAACCCATTCCAACTCGTTTGCTCTGCAAAGGGCAGCTTGCCCTCTGCCCCTTCCCTTTTGTCGGCTATGCCGACATTTCCCCACACTGTGGGGAATAACTCCTCGCCAAGCTGAGCCAGCTTGACCGCAGTCGCCTG
>DYCW01000305.1 GCA_019417865.1 Ruminococcus sp.
AACCAGAAGTGACTGCCACAACAGCTACCCAAACAGAATTGGTTACTACTACCATTCAAACCATGGCAACGGTTACACAGACTACTGCAACGGTACAAACGACTCTTATTTACTCCGGTACCGATCCGCATGCATCCGGCGGGCAAAGCCACAGCAATGCTTCTGACTCCCCCATCGGCCGTATCCTTTTGAAAATACTTCTCGTTCTGATTCTCCTTACAGCCATCCTTGCCGCCCCCTTCCTAATACGCATGTGTAGGATCAAAAAACGAATGGAACAGTTTCAGTCTACCAATCGTGCAAAAGCAGTGCTGTCCATGTACTCCTATTGGGAACAGCTGCTTGCATTTATTGGCATTTCGGCGGGCAATCAACCGATTCTCACATTTGCTCGATTTGCTGCACAGCAGCTTCAAGAAAAGCAGCTACCAGCAGAACAAACGGCGTCCTTCTGCCTGTTGGTTTCGGCTGTGGATATGGGTGGAAAAACACCATCTGAAGAAGAACGCACTATGGCACTTCACATGTTACAGCAGCTGGCTGATGCCATTTATCAATCTAGCAAACCGCTGCAAAAGCTGTACATGAAGTATATCAAACATTTTATTTAGGAAAAGGGGTCTTTCTCATGTCAAACGATACACCAAACAAAAAAACATCCTCTCAGAAAAAACTGTTTTCTATCATGCAGTTCGTGATGCCACTGCTGCTCATTGCACTTGGCATTCTACTGATTCGGCGGCGAGATGCCTTGAATACCGTCTTTATGACCATTGGTGTTTTCATTGCATTGATTGGGTTGATTTACACAGTCATTTACTATGCAACCAAACAATATGAAAAAAAGCCACCTTATCTCGCCTCTGGAATCGGACTGCTTCTCATCGGCGGAATCATCATTGTCATTCCTCTTCTGGCAGATACCTTTATTCCCTTCTGCATCGGTCTGTTTATTCTTGTCAGTGGTGTAAGTGGGCTGATAGATGCCTTACAGCTCAAAAAATTCAGTACAGACTGGCAGATTCCACTTTCCTTTTCTGTTCTCATTACTTTAATGGGTGTGGCAGTTCTCATTTGCACGTTTTACCTGTCTGGTGTAGTTTGGATTGTCATTGGGGTAATGCTGATTATCAGCGGATTGATGCGGCTTGTCAACGCCGTCATCTCTGCCAGAGCAAAGAAAAAACATGGTACGACCGTCATAGAAGGCGATGTAAAAGAATTGTAAATCAATGAATAACAGAAAAACCGGCACCCTTTACAGGATGCCGGTACTTTTTTGATGTGATGTAAAATGGCAGTTATTTAGAAACTGTGAATTTCTGATAAGAAACAATTTGATTTTGGTAACTGCCGTTTGTTGCAATGATACCATAATAATATGTATCTGCCGAAAGCAAATTAAAATTGACGTATGCATCCAACCGACTGATGTCGTAACTTTTCGCATTCGGTACAACCTTCTTGCCAGTAATCAAGTTCCCGGAAGAACTGAAGACACCTACTGTCAAGCTTGTAATATTAGAAGATGCCGATTTCACAGTGCCACGAATGCTAACTGCCTTCCCTACCTTAATATTGGGAATGGTTCTGCCGCCAGAAAAACTCATAGTATCTGCCTGATTTTGAGAGCTGCCCTTTGCAGTGACCTGAAACGCCTGATTGGTCACAACATAATCCTTCTGTGCACCATTGGATACCATTACACGATAGGTATAATTTCCAGGCGTCAACAGATTGAAATTGACATAGGCATCCAAATTCCGTAGATCATAGGACATCGCATTCGGTGTAACCGTTTTACCAGTAATCAAATTACCAGAAGCAGAGTAAACACCTGCCGTCAGTTTTGTGATATTGGAACTTGCAGATTTTACAGTTCCCTTTACCACCACCGCACTGCCTTCTGTAATATTCGGCACACTGATTCCACCTGTGATACTGAGCGTATCCTTTGCGATACTGCCACCATCAGATACCGTAAATTTCTGATTGACCACTGTATCATTAGAATACGAAGCATTTGTTGCAATAATCTTGTAATAATACGTTCCAGCTGTCAAGTCCCCGAAGCTGACATAGTAGTCTACATTCGCAATATTGTAAGACTTAGCATTTGGAGTAACAGTCTTACCGGTAATCAGATTACCGGAAGCAGAATAAACACCAACGGTCAGTTTTGTAATATTCGAGGATTTTGACTGCACCACACCACCAATGGAAACTGCCTTGCCAACCGGAATATTCGGAATTGTCGTACCGCCAGTCATGCCGATGGTGTCAGATACTGTGCTGCCGTTGCTGGTTACGGTAAATTTCTGGTTGACAACCGCATAATTCGTGTGAGAACCATTTGTGACCAAAACCTTATAGTAATAAGTTCCGGCTGTTAGGTCGCCGAATTTGACATAATAATCCAGATTCGCAACATTGTAAGATGTATTATTCGGGTACGCAGACCGCCCAGTCATCAAATTGTTATTCTGATCATATACACCAACCGTAATCATTGTAATATTAGAACCTGATTGTACCGTTCCACCAATGGAAACCGCCTTACCAACCGGAATATTCGGAATCGTCGTACCGCCAGTCATGCCGATGGTGTCAGATACTGTGCTGCCGTTGCTGGTTACGGTAAATTTCTGGTTGACAACCGCATAATTCGTGTGAGAACCATTTGTGACCAAAACCTTATAGTAATAAGTTCCGGCTGTTAGGTCGCCGAATTTGACATAATAATCCAGATTCGCAACATTGTAAGATGTATTATTCGGGTACGCAGACCGCCCAGTCATCAAATTGTTATTCTGATCATATACACCAACCGTAATCATTGTAATATTAGAACCTGATTGTACCGTTCCACCAATGGAAACCGCCTTACCAACCGGAATATTCGGAATCGTCGTACCGCCAGTCATGCCGATGGTGTCAGATACCGTGTTGCCGTTGCTGGTTACGGTAAATTTCTGGTTGACAACGGTATAATTTGTATGGGTACCATTGGTCGCAACCATTCTGTAGTAATACGTTCCGGCATTTAACACGCCAAAGTTAACATAAGCATCCAGATTGGTAACATTGTAGGTCTTTGCATTGGGCACAACGGTTCTGCCAGTGAGTGGTCTATCATTTTCATCAAATACTCCGACAGTCAGTCTTGTAATATTAGAGGACTGTGAGGTGATGGTACCGCCAATGGAAACGGATTGCCCGACCATAATATTGGGAATCGTTGTCCCACCCGTCACACTAATATTGTCTGCCATCGTACTACCGTTGCCGACTACATTGAATTTCTGGCTAACAACTGCATAATTGGTATGGGTACTATTGCTGACCAAAACCTTATAGTAATATGTCCCTGCCGTCAGATCGCCGAAATTAACATAATAGTCCAAATTCGCAACATTATATGCTCTTGCATTCGGATACGCAGATCGTCCAGTCACCAAGTTGTTATTTTGATCATATACACCAGCTGTAATCTTTGTAATATTAGACTCCGACTGCACCGTTCCGCCAATGGAAACCGCCATTCCAACCGGAATACTGGTTGGAATGGTTGTGCCATTTGTAATAGAGATGGCACTTTCTGCAACATTATTCACATGGCTGCTGACTGTAAAGGTTTGATTGACAACGGTATAATTGGTATTACTGGTGTTGGTGGCAATTACTTTGTAATAATATGTACCTGCCGGTAAGGTACCAAACTGCACATAACTGTCCAGACCGCGGATGTCATAGTTCTGTGTATACGGTCGAACGGTTTTTCCGGTTAGCTGACTGCCATTCTGATCAAATACTCCGACCGTCAATTTTGTAATTTGTGTGGCTGCTGACATCACCACGCCAGTCAAACGGACAAACTGTCCCTCTGTAATATCTGGGATCGTAACCCCTCCAGTAATACTGAGGTCATCTGCTGGTGTGCCAAGTGGAGAAAAATCATCTGATACAGTAAAACTCTGGTTCAAAATGGTATAGTCGTTATAAGTAGCATTGCTGGCAGTTACACGGTAATAATAGGTACCTGTTTGGAGTGACTCAAACTGCATTTCATTGTCCAATGTATGCAGGTCATATTCCACTTGATTGGGAGAAATCGTTTTTCCTGTCACCTGTTCCCCAGCATTGTTATAAATGCCAACTGTCAGAGCAGTAATTTTAGAAAAATCCGATTTTACCATGCCACTGATAGAAACAGCAGTACCTTTTGTAATATCTGGAATCGTATGATGGGAAGTTATACTAAGGAAATCAGATGGTGCAACTTCAATAGGAAGTTCTTCTGGTACTGCAACGACAGAAGGTGTCAAGACGTCTACAGTATCTTCCGCCAATACCGCCGCTTCTGTAACAATTGGTGCTGCCATACACGAAACCGCTGCAATCTCCTGTACAGAGAGAAGTGCTAAAAATACACTGACAAATACTTTTACTTGATTGTGGCTTTTCATAATCATCCACCCTTTCAACAAAAATTAGAAAGCAAGGAGTGCTGTTTCTGCATATTTCTTTTTTCTACTGCAGATTATTCTACTTGTTTTGCTGTAACATAAAATAGCAATCATAAAATACATTTTCCGATTTCAAAAAATAGGAAGATTCCAGCTAGGACATCTTTCTCCAATTTCTTCATCAAATGAAACGGATATTTTTCTTTAAGATGTCTATATTATAACACGGTTTCTTGCCTCTGTCAAGGTAAATAGATCATTTTCTTATTCACTTTATTGGAATAACGCATGATAATTTCTAAAAATAAAATTAGCATGAATTGTATTCCATTTTTTGTATTTTCATGTTTTTTAGATCTCTTTTACTTCTCAAAACATTTTCATTTATTTCGAAGAAAAAAGAAAAAAGCAGCTTGACAAACCCTGCACTCTGTGTTACACTACAAAACGGAATCATAAAACATAGGATGTGAGTATCTTGGAAAAGGCAAAAAACAAATGGATTTCGTTTCTGGCGGACGGTCTACTGTCTGGTCTGATGCTGGGCATCGGCGGTATGGTTAGTCTCTCCAGCGAAAACCGCTTCTTAGGGGCATTCCTCTTCTCGCTGGGTCTGTTCTGCATTGTACAGTTCCAATATGGGCTGTTCACTGGCAAAGTAGGCTACATTGTGAATCGGGATCTGCCCTATGTAGCAGAAACCGTCGTCACCTTGCTGGGAAATGCACTGGGTACCTTGGTGGCAGCGGTACTGCTGCGACAGGTGCGTTTCTTCACAGCAGCTGTCAGCAATTTGGATGTGACGATAGCAGAACGAGTCCAGGCAACGGTATCGGGAAAACTGAACGACCATCCGCTAAGCATTTTCCTATTGGCATTTTTCTGCGGAATACTAATGTTTACGGCAGTGGAAGGAAATCGGAAATGTCGATCAGAACAGAACTTTACTGGTGCTCTGTTTGTGGTCGTGATGCCGGTGATGGTCTTCATCATCTGCGGATTCAATCACTGTATTGCGGATCTGTTCTATTATTTCTTTGCAGGCTGTCCGCAACCAGGAAAGGCAGTACTCTATTTTATACTGGCAATTGCCGGAAATGCGGTTGGTGGTATGGTGATACCGTTATTGAAAAAGCTGTCAAACAATCCACTATAATGCGAAGCAACAATCAAAAAGCGTACTGCCCATGCGGACAGTACGCTTTTTCAATGTAAACAAGTTCCTTGTAAATTATACTACTATAACCTGATTATACTGTGATTTGCTTACTTAGCTTCTCCGTTCTGGAAAATATCTAACAAAAACATAACTGACAAGCTCAGGGCTGCATTAACATCCGCTTCATGAGACATAAGTCAAAACAGTTTAACTGATTATCTCTATAAAGATCCGCTGCATTCCAATTCAAAAGGGTTATGTCATAATTTAACAGCCACTTCTGCAATGTAACCAGATCTGCAATGGAAAATACCTGATCCCCATTTACATCGCATTTCACAAAGTCGCTACTGCTATGAAAAGGGGTTTCAAATATTCCATCATGATCTTTGTCAAGTGCCAATGATATACTATGATCCACATTTTCATAAAGGAATACGGTTGTTTGATCCGTAGAAAAGGTTTTTGTATATTCATTCTGGCTGGACTCACACACAATCGTAACATCAGAAAAATCATCTGATGAAATTTGATACCCATTCCCTTGCCGTTTCATTGAGATAGAATTTGCATTTCCAGAAAGATGAATATGATACCATTCTCCATCGTAGTTTCCAGTATTAAAAACCATATTCAACGAGTAAGCACAGTCATTCCCAACCATTTTTATCAAACCATCTGGATGAAACATAACATCAGAAACAGAGGATGCTTGTACAGAAAATAAGCAATCTTCGTAATTGAGTTCTAAATCCACTGCTTCGCTGCCTGCAATCTGCATCACATATCCACTTTCTGCATCTGTCAGAATATAATTTTTTTGGATCGGTTCTGCCTGCTCCCCCAGGAAAACAGGATAGCCTGTAGATTCCGAGAGATCCGCCCCTGTAATTTCATACGTCCCGTCTTTGCACACTACTTTTTTCAAAGAATACGCAGACGATATTGCTGAAGAAGTCAGAATAGCTTTGAATGCAGAAGAACGATCATACGTTGTTTCAGATAATAATCCATTTGCATTTAATAGATTGGGATCTGAAATCACCATGGATAATGTTCCATTCTCCTTTGAGTATGCACCATTGCATTGCCATGACATATCGTTTGTGTTGATATAAAAATAACGTTCCTCATCGTCTGGTGCTTGGTTGTCATAAATACGAATTCTGCAATTAAAAGAGAGAGACCTTTCTATGAGCAGATCATTTGAAACATATGGAACAAATACTTCGTATGTACCATATTCCATCCCACAAGCAACAACTGCATGTCCATGTCGTCCACCGCTGCTGTTAAAATCTCCAAAATATGCAATCAAGGAAGGTCTACCTTTTTCTGTATTGTCAATCAGCTGCTGCAATCTTTCTTCTTCTGTCATTGTAAGCATAGAATCAACTGTATACTGTCGTATGTTATCTGTGAATTGCAGTGCCGTATAATAATTACAGAGAGATAGTACCTCATCAGAAGGAGAAACCATATAAAGCGAATCGGAACCGCTGGTGTATTGGCTATCATCCATCAGATCATAGCAGGATAACACGGACAAAGCCGCCATTCCATAGCAGGAACCTAAAAACTCGCCACCTAATAACTGATTATACGCCATGTATCGCTCTATATTTGTCAGGTTCTGATCCAGCTTTATTTGATCAGATTCTGTTAACAAATAAGAATCGCCGAAAACTGTTTTGCTATTTGTAAAGTTCCAATTATTCTCTCCCCATGAAAATAACGGACTTTGACCGCTTGCTGTAATATGCATACAGCAACTTGTAATTGCAAGTGAAACCATCACCGATAGCATTCGCTTCGCTTTCATATTGTAATCCTTTCCTATTTCTCTGACATCCCTATAGTTGCCTTCTCTTTTGTCAGCGTGATTGCATTTTCACATCTTCCAGCGTCAGCGTGGTAAGCATTTCAGTGGTGATTTCTTGGCAGTCTGCAAGACGGTTTGCCTGTCGGGTCAGAGCTGTATCAAAAAAGTTCCGCACCTCTCTGCCGTTTGCAAAGGATTCTGATTTCTCGGCACAGCGTTTCCGGAAATATTGCAAGACATAAAAATTCGCCTCTGCGGTCGGTTGCAAAGCACTCTTTTCGCAGATGTGCTGAAAAATTGTCAGCAGTTCTTCCGGTGTATAATCGTTGAAAAAAATCACCTTTCGGAATCGAGAACGCAGCCCCGGATTGGAATCTAAAAACTGTTCCATCTCCGCTGGATACCCGGCTACGATGACTACCAAATCATCCCGATGGTCTTCCATCTCTTTTAATAAAGTATTGACTGCTTCCATTCCAAAGTCATTGCTGCCAGAAGCGGAAGTAAGCGTATATGCCTCATCAATAAACAGCACACCGCCCAGTGCCTTCTGAATGATTTTTTTGGTACGGATTGCCGTTTGTCCCACGTAGCCGCTAACCAATCCCGCTCGGTCAGTTTCCACCAGATGTCCTTTAGAAAGGACACCCAGTCCGGCATAAATTTCCGATAGCAGCCGTGCCACTGTTGTTTTACCTGTGCCGGGGTTACCAGAGAAAACCATATGCAGTGACACCTGCAACGGTGGTAAGCCTCGTTCCTGCCG